>DCAT01000198.1 GCA_002312935.1 Oceanospirillaceae bacterium UBA1126
GAGTTTTGTATGGCGTTAGAAAATAGGAGTTTGCTTGAAGCACAAACCGTTGCCGAACACTTGAGGCAAGGTATAAGCCAAACAACCGTTTCTTTTTCGGGTGTGGACATCTTCCGAAGCGCTAGCATCGGTGTGGCCGAACTAGCCATAGGCTCACAAATTAAAGACGCAATGAGCCTTGCTGACAAGGCGCTCTATCAATCAAAAGCCAAAGGTAAAAATAGAACAACCGTGGCGGATTATTGGTTTACTGCACAATTGGAAAAAAATAAAGCATACCCCAAACTAGAGGCTATTTTAGAAGGTTTAACCAAGGGTGAGTTTAAGCTGAATATTCAACCTATCTGCAACAACAGTACCCAAAAAGCGGTCGGTTTTGAAGCTTTAATGCGCTGGCATCGAGCAGATGGTTCTATACTCACACCCGATTACTTTTTAGATATTGCTCTCTTACCTAGTGCTTACCCAACATTTAAGGCCGCTGCGCTGGCTCAATTGGCACCCATTCTTAGAGAGTTAGTTAGCAGTAACTCAGATTATTATTTATCGTTTAATACCGACAACACTTTCATTAATTCCACAGAGTGTGTTGCCGACTTAATCAGCAAGTTTAAACTTGCTCAAGTGAACTTAAATCGTTTGGTACTAGAGTTGCCAGAAAAAACTGCACTAGGCAACATGGAAAAGGCGTTAAGCAACATTAAATTACTGCAACAAAGTGGCATTGGTATTGCCTTAGATGATTTTGGTATGGAACATTCAAATATGGACCGTATACGCGACATTCCTGCCGACATCATAAAAATAGATCGTAGCTTTATTGCAAAAATGGAGAAAAACCCACGTAGCTTAGCCATTATAAAAGCCCTGGTTACTATGGCTAAAGAACTTAACTTTGAGATCATTGCTGAAGGCATTGAAACCCAAGCCCAAGCTATAATATTAGCAGAATCTGGCATTACCAAAGGCCAGGGTTACTTTTATGGCCACCCCAAACCAGTGAACTATTGGCTAGATCAGATTAAGGGAGGGCTCATTTAATAAAAATAGCGCCTGTCTGACAAAGCGCCGTAAAGGTGCGCCACCTCATTGGCGTAACCATTATAAAGCTGAGTGCGCTGTCGGCCATACTCCCCAATCACACGTTCAGACCCCTGAGACCACCGCGGATGATCATGGTCTGGGTTCACGTTAGCATAAAAACCATATTCTCTTGGGTTTTGCTGCCACCAAGTAGTTTTAGGCATCTGTTCCACTAATTCAATACGCACAATAGACTTAGCTGACTTAAAGCCGTATTTCCAAGGTAAAACTAGACGAATGGGCGCACCCGTTTGCTGCTCTAAGGGTTTATCATAAATACCAGTAGCAAGTAAGGCCAAAGGATTCATCGCTTCCTCAATGGTTAAGCCCTCAGTGTAAGGGCCTCCAGACCAATTGGCATTAGGCATTTGAGTTTCATCATTGGCGGTAATAAAGCGCACATACTTTGCACGACTGTTAGGTTGCGCTGCGGTTATCAGTTTATGCAATGGTATACCGTTCCAAGGGATCACCATAGACCATGCTTCTACGCACCTAAAACGGTGCACATGGGATTCTATAGCATACTCCCCGTAGATATCAGCTAGATCGTAAGCGCCCTTCTTATCGGCCCCTGCCCCCGTGATTTCGACAGTCCAAGGTGAGGTGATTAGCGTTTTAGCTGCTTCGGAAGGATCACTTTTGTCAAAGCCAAATTCATAGTAGTTGTTATAGCTGTTAATCGTTTCTAGGGGTGTCGGTTTAAGTGGTTCAGATGCGTCTGCGCTGGCTAGTAAAGAACCTGCCAATGGCAGGGCTATGGCCGCAGCAATACCGCTAGCAATAAAGTGCCTCCGGTTACGGAAATTATGTTCGGAAGTAATCATAGAATGGGGAATAGGTTTCATAGTGCAGCCTTATTAAACTATTTTAGCTTAGTGATTTAATCTTACGTCAGTGTTAACGCAATAGATTCAAACGATGCTGATTTTATACTCAGTTGCAGTGTCAAGTTTTTTAATGCTCTGAGTTGCGCTCTGCTGTTCTTTAGAGGCCCTTTAATTGCGTAACACTAGGCTCCAGACATTCACCGCTGATGGTAATTCGGTGCATCAAACGAAATTCACCATCATAGTCATTTAGTGCAGAGGGCTGGTTTGCACTATAACATCCAAGCCGTCTTGGGCCACCATACCAAAAGCATGATCGCTAAAGTACTTAGTAAGCATTAGATCTAGGGTGTTTTTTATGCTAACAGACAAAGGCTCACAGGCTAAATACATACTTAAAAAACGATTGACACCTAGGTTACCCCCAACGTTTAGCAAATCCAATATGCTGATCAGATATTACCTTTTGATATCGCATGACAAACTACATTGTGCTTCACAAATGCCTGCCTAACTTCCAAAAACTGTGGCTTGTTGAAGCCCTCTAATAAGTCCATACCACTAAGTTTGATACCTAAAAAGCGGCTTAAGGTATCATTATGATTTTGTGTTGTGTTTTCATGTGAGTCAACCCTGGATATCGACAGCAGAGCTGGCCCAAGACCGTCAGGTTTAGATTTAGATTTAGATTTAGATTGAGGTTGAGGTTCAGGATTGAACCTAACATAGCATGCTTATGCTCTATGGTTACCTGCACCATTACTGGATAATAAGCCCTGAGAAGTTAATTTGAACAGTAACTGCTTAGCTCTAAGCGTTAAATCTCTCTAATTTTTGAATCAGCACATTAATTTCTTCTATAACTTGAAAGATTGGGTCGTTAATTTTCTCATTGGACTCTAAAACTCTGTCCGTCTGGTCATTAAACTTTTGAGAAACATTTAATTGGTAATTCTTTTTACTACTCTTGTCAATGTGCATGCCTAGCTTCCATATTTAGTTAAAGCAGGTTCTACTTATATAATTTAGTTTAGCACTTTGGTTTTCTATATCTATACGCGTCCGCTGGAACTGTTTTAACCAGTATTAAAGAGTATGAATCAGTATCAAATGGCAGTGCATAATGAAAAATATTGAGCAACCCTTACCATGCAAAACCTTTTTATCAGATCTGTGTTTGCACAGTTTAATACAGCATATGTACCGCGTAACTGTCTGAGAGATGGCTAAAAAGGCAATAAGGCTTAGCTCTTTTTAAATAAATAACTATACCTCTGGCTGGCTAATAATATTTTTTTATGGTCATGCAAACTAATTTCGTAACGCCCACGGAAATCTCGTTTTGCCTTCGCTATCTGATCAACTCGAACAATACACCCTCGGTTAATTCGCCAAAACTGATTAGGGTCAAGCCGCTGCTCTAGTTCTAATAGTGATTGCCTAATTAAATAGGTTTTACTAAGAGTAACCACATCAATATACTTTAGATCTGCTTTGAAATAGATAACGTCTTTAAGTTGAACTAACTCAGTAGTGTCGTCTATACCGACACGTAACCACTCTAACATTGGTGTTGTTTTTGGTAAAAGAGCCTTAACTAGTGCCATTAACTCATCACGCACCACAGGGGCTTGCTGTTTTAATCTTTGAATAGTCTTACTAAGCCTTTCGTCATTGACAGGTTTCAAAAGATAGTCCACTGCAGACTTATTAAACGCCTCAACAGCATATTGGTCGAAGGCTGTAACGAAAACAATTTTGGTTCCTATAGGTAATTTTTCAGCCACTTGAAGTCCATTTAACCCAGGCATTTGAATATCTAAAAATACTATATCTGGCTTTAGGCTTTGCGCTAACGTAATGGCATGTAACCCACTGTTAGCCGTGCCAGAAATCTCAAGCTCTGGCCATAAAATCCCAAGTTTAGAGACCAAGTAATTAACAAGATTGGGCTCATCATCAACCACTATTGCTGTCTGCATTAACACGCCTCCATTGGTATAGTAAGGGCCACTATAGCCCCCGACGGTTGGTTATCTACAACGCTCAAAGCGGCTCTGTCTGCATAAATAGCGTGCAGTCGGTGGCGAACATTACTAAGCCCAATACCAGAGTGATTCGTCAGATTAGCACTTTTGAGCGCCTTAAAACCAAGACCCGTATCAGTGACCTTAATTACAAGTCTATTATCACTAAAGGCTAATTCTATGCTTACGTTACCACCTTTAACTGACGGTTCAATGCCATGCTGAATGGCATTCTCAACCAGCGGCTGAACTAAAAGTGAAGGGATTGCTAGGCTGGTAAAAAATACATCATCTTCAATGCCAGTGGGTAAAAATTGATAGGTTAGGCGTTTTCCTAACCGCATTTTATGCAGCTCTAAATAAACGTTGAGCAACCATAGTTCGTCTCCAAGGGTATGTGTTTTATCACGGCTACGATCAAGCTTTACCCTTAACAAATGAGTTAAATTAACTAAGCTTTTTTCTGCTAATTTTGGTTTAGTCTCAATTAAACTGACAATATTAGATAACGTGTTAAACAAAAAGTGGGGTTCAATTTGAGCCTGCAGTAACGCTATCTCGTTTTCCAGCGCAATCGCCTCTTGCTTAAACTGCTTGGCCTCAAGTTGAGAAATCTGCTCACCTTGGGAAGCCATACGCACTTTTGCAACAGTCAATACACCAGCAAACAAGGTAATCATCATGCTAAATATTAGTAGCTCTTTTCCAGCAGGGTAGTAAAACAAAATCAACAAGTTATCAGAAATTATTAGGCCACCTAAACACATACCTAAAAGTAAACCAATGCAACTTTTGCTTAAGCCAACCCAGTAGCTAGTAGAGCCTGGATAAAGAAAACGATCAAAAACAAAAAATGTTAGCTGGATACTATAGCCAATACTTAATGAGACTTTAATCGAGTGGGCATAACTTGGCGCTAGTGCAATGTCTAACACCACTTGAGCTATTATTGCGCAAACCACGGTATTCCTAAAAGTTGGTAATAGTAATTTTACCCAGCCAAACTTCATCTGTGTGCCTCTGTACGTTTCATACGCCAATGCCCTGATTTTGCATAATAATAATCGAGCTTAGATTATAACCCCAGAATTTTTGGCAGGATTACCTATGACCAGTTTTTTAACTGTAAAAAA
>DCAT01000119.1 GCA_002312935.1 Oceanospirillaceae bacterium UBA1126
GGCTCAGCGTGATTTCTTTGGCGCCCATACTTATGAGCGACGCGATGCACCCAGGGGTCAGTTTTTTCATACTGAGGATTGGCACGCGTAGAGGGTTTGCGTTTTTGGTACACAGGTTGGTACGAATCGGGCATAGTTGAAACACACAACCATCTAAAAATAGGGCCTACAGGCCTAGATACGCCGTCTATCTGGGACGCCACTCCACCCCATCTTAGCCAGATAAATGTTCAGCTATGCCGTCGATAGATGAACATTAAAACTCTGGATACCTTTAAAAAACCTAGGTCTCTTGAATTTGTAGACGCGCAAGTCGAATGCGAAAATATTATTAAATAGCCATAGGAAAAAGTGTCTTTGGGCACTTGTTCAAAAATTGAACACCAAAAGCTAGATGTTTGATATTTTGATTAGCTAATCTGATTAATAAGTCATACTCATTGGAGGGGGCGTGGCGTTAGGACAGCAAATCCTGAAATATCAACTAAACTTACGCGGCGATTAACCAAGAATTGGCGCTATGAACACACCAATAAAAAGCCAACTTTCAGACATTCGCACAATGATTCTATGTGAGTTTCCCCCTGCCTATTGAAGAGTGTGGCCGCTTTATTATGATGGTGACGGCGTAATAGAAACGATTGAAGGAGCTTACCTATGGTAGGAGTCGTTCAATGTGCTGGTAGTCATAGAGTGATCTCAACTGTTTACCACCTGATACTAAGTTAATTAAACCGCACCATTTTTCACTGTTGTCAAGGGTAGAGCACATTTAGACTAGAGCGCTGAATCATTGAGGCAAGCTAACCCAGACTCCTCCCTAGGCTCTATAAAAAGTCATAGTAAATTTATACTTATTTTAAAGTGAGCGCGTAATAAGTAATTTATAGTCTATCCTTAATTTAGTCGATTCACCTATGTTTTTATGCCCAGACCTTTTGGGCTTTTTTTCTTCTCTTACTTCAACTTTTACTATGGTGACTAAGGTGTCTAAGGTGATAAAAAAAACCTAGGACAAGCTTACGTTTGCAATCATGTCGTCCAACATGCTGGTAGTCATAAAGTGAATTCGCTGGTTAACCTCCTTGGTTCCACATTACTGAGAATGTGTTTGATCTAACCGTTTATCTTCAGCAGACTATAGGGATTTAACATTGGGAATAAGTTCACTCCACTTGCCGCCTACCCCAAGCTTCCTTGTTTTTTCATTAATTTAACTCATGTTGGGTGTGTGAATTCTCCCAAGCCTTGAGAACAGGGTATTTTAATCACACCATGGCGGTGTGGCCATTTTAAAGCAGGCGTCAGTGAATGGTTAAAGTACCAAATAACAGCGGCTTAAGTCGTCAGCTTTAATAACACCACAGCTTATCGAAACTACTATTTACATAGCTAACGCTAGCAATACAAGAGGCTACTTAGTATTATGCCGCTGGGCGATTTCGTCGAAAGAAATCACTTTGGGAAAATGGTGCGTGTACTCTTCAGAGCACAATTCCATTGCTGCCCCCGCAACGGTAAGTTGGCGCCATGCCTAAACGAGTCCGGACACCGGCCCACCCCTACCTAAACCCTCTATTTAATCGTGCGGGTGAGCACGTGGAGAAATTATATGAGTACAAGTAATACAATCGAAACCAATAGCTTGGCGCCTAGCTTAACTCAAGCCGGTACAAGTTATATTGGAGTCCTAATTTTGGGCGTTCTAATACTTACAGCCGTTGGCTTTGCCCCGATGGACGAAGCACATAACGCGGCGCACGACACTCGCCACTCTTTTGCTTTTCCGTGCCATTAACAGCGAGGTCTGCACATGTTTAAATCATTAGTATTTTCCGCACTAAGCGTAGCCTTTGTCGCTGGCTTAGTTTTAACCGCCATGCAAAACTGGCAAGTAACTCCCATTATCTTAGCCGCTGAAGTCTACGAAATTCCCGATGTGGCAGTAGCCACTGATGGCCATGCTCATGACCATGGTGGAGAAGCATGGGGGCCAGAGGATGGGTTTGAACGAGCAGCTTTTAGCACATTGTCTAATGTATTAGCAGCTTTTGGCTTTGGCTTGATATTAATTGCAACAATGAAATGGGCAAACACTCATCGCAATTTGAAAATTAATATACGCACGGGTATTGCCGCTGGAGTTGCAGGCTATCTAACCTTCTTTTTCATTCCAAGTCTTGGTCTACCGCCAGAAATACCAGGAATGGAGGCGGCCGTATTGGAGGGACGCCAATCTTGGTGGCTTATGTCTGTTGTAACTTCTTTGGCCGGTTTTTATGTGCTATTTTTCATGTCTGGTTTTAGCCGCGTTTACGCGGTGCTCCTATTTGCGTTGCCATGGATAATCGGCGCACCTCAACCTGAAGCACACGGCTTTAGCCACCCAGATGCTGTCGCTCTCGAAGCGCTTCAGCGCTTAGCGAGTCAATTCATTACGGCTACTCATGTAACCAACAGTATATTTTGGCTAGTGCTTGGAGGATTGACTGCGTTTGTCCTTAAGCGTTCGTCGCACGAATAAACGCAGAAAGATCAGCTGGTATTCTAAGCATACTTCATTCCGAAGCTTAGCCTAAGTACTAACGCATAGCCCACGACCAATCCTCAAAGCCAAATGTAATAACGGCTTTGAGGGTTTATGACCTAAAGCACCTCCATGATAACTAAACGAAAGGTCTGGCAGGCAACGCCACACACTGGGCATAGGACGCCGAATAGGCACGATTGACAATCGTTACTCATTCATCAAAAGTAATCATCATGTATAACCTGAATAACAGCGAGTTTTATTCTCTATACTTTACACCTGGAAATACACAAAGCATCTCGAACAACAAATTAGCCGCCGTCAGCGCTGTATTTCCTGTCGTATCATAAGCTGGCGCTACTTCAACTAAATCTCCACCCACGACATCAAGCCCACGACAACCACGAATAATCTCCAGCCCTTGGTGAATTGACAGACCACCAATTTCTGGCGTGCCTGTGCCAGCTGCATACGCCGGATCAAGTCCATCAATATCAAAGGTAATATAAACTGGCCCTTTGCCTAGTTGTTCACGCACTTCAGCCATTAAAGGTTTAAGTGATTGATACCAACAATCCTCAGCTGGAACGACCCGCACACCCTGCTCTCGGGGCCAATCAAAATCATCTGCTTCGTATCCAGTAGCGCGAAGGCCAATTTGCACCATGCGTTTGGGGTCGACCAAATTTTCTTCAATGGCCCTTCGAAATGGTGTGCCGTGGGCAATACGCTCACCAAACATAGTGTCATTAATGTCGGCATGGGCGTCCACGTGGACAATCCCAACAGGGCCATACTTTTTCGCAATTGAGCGCAAAATGGGTAGAGCAATTGTATGGTCACCACCCATAGTGAGTGGTCTGCAATCCTGTACGAGAATGTCATCGTAGGCTGACTCAATAATGACCATCGACTTTTCTAGGTTAAACGTGTTGATGGCAACGTCACCAATATCGGCCACTTGTAAAGAATCAAACGGCGCAGCACGGGTTGCCATATTGTAGGGACGAATTAAGCACGATTCACAGCGAATTTGCCGTGGGCCAAACCTTGCACCTGAGCGATTTGATGTGCCAATATCGAAGGGCACACCGACAAAAGCAACATCAAGGCCCTGTGCATTGGGTACATGAGGTAATCGCATCATCGTAGCGATACCGCCAAAACGAGGCATATCGTTTCCACCTAATGGTTGATTGAATTTCTTTTTCATAACAATACCTTCTTATTTTTTTTACTATCAAGCAAATTGTGAATAAGGCTAAGGTGACGTTCAGCGTCAAAACTTTATAAGTGCTCAGTTTAATAGACACTTTAATTGGTTACAATATAACGTAATATAGGCTAAATACGGCTTTCGAAAGACACACAAGAATTCAAGATCATTACCCTCCCACACATGAAGATAAAACACTTAATTTAAGTCGATGAATT
>DCAT01000123.1 GCA_002312935.1 Oceanospirillaceae bacterium UBA1126
GAATGGCATGCCTCAATTTGCCAGCATGCAACCCTACATGAGTAAGCTATCTAACCTTAACGACGTAGCTAATTATATTCGCAGTACTTTAAAAGAGCCTGTGGACATTGCTATGCTGGAGCAGTTACGGCAACAATGGCCAGGCAAATTGATCGTTAAGGGTGTCCTTAATGTAGCCGATGCAAAACACTGTGCTGCCATCAATGCGGATGCCATTATTGTGTCCAACCACGGTGGAAGACAGCTAGATGTCGCATGTTCTCCAGTAGAAATGATGCAGGAAATAGTAGACAGCGTTGGTGATAAGCTCGAAGTGTTTGTAGATAGTGGGGTTGAATCAGGGGTTGATATTGCTAGATATTTAGCTTTAGGGGCCAACATGGTTTTTTCTGGTAGGCCGTATATGTATGGTGTGGGCGCGTTTGGTAAGCAAGGTGCTAACCACTGCATCGACATCCTTTATAGTGAGCTGGAGCAGGTGATGAACCAATTAGGCTGCTCATCGCCTGAAGAATTGGTGAAATTTCTAAAGTAATGGCGCATGCATAAACACGCGCACTGCTCAAATGAAAAGCTAGATTTGAGTGGAAATAATTGAATCATAGGAGTTGATGTGGAACCTACAATGTTTAATGTTGCCGGTAAAGTGGTATGTGTTACTGGTGCCAGTGGTGGCATTGGTCGTTCCATCGCTACTTTTCTCTCTGAAAACGGAGCAAAGGTAGTAGGTGTGGCCAGAAGAGAGCTAGAATTAAGCGCCTGGTCTGAGTCAACCCATGGTGATACCGCTTTTGTTGTAACTGATTTGTCTGATAGGTCGTTGATGCCAGAAATTATCACTCAAATTGAAAGTCATTTTGGGTCGCCAGACATATTAATTAACGCAGCAGGTATTAATACCCGTGAAGCAGCAAATGATGTCACAGCAGCTGGCTGGGACATTACTATGAACATCAATTTAATGGCACCATTTTTCTTGGCCCAAGGTTTGGTTCCAGCAATGCACCGCAAAGGCTGGGGGCGTGTTATTAACTTTGCCTCTTTGCAATCTCGCAGAGCCTTTCCTAGTGGCCTTGCCTATGGCGCGTCAAAAGGTGGAGTTGAGCAATTGACCAGAGCTATGGCAGAAGCCTGGTCGGCCCAAGGCGTTAATGTAAACGCTTTGGCCCCAGGTTTTTTCCCTACTGAACTCACTGAATCTGTTTTTGCAGACCCAGTAAGATCTAATCGTAATGCGCAGCAAACTTGCATTGGCCGTAATGGCGAAGAGCATGATTTGTATGGCCCAATATTATTTTTTTGCTCCTGCGCTAGTGATTACGTCACTGGGCAAACGCTATTTTTAGATGGAGGCTTTACTGCTAAATAGAAACGTTTGCCTAAACCGCACCAAAAACTGTGAAGCATTGTTATTTAATGTGACGGTAAGTGCATCAATATAGTTGATCGGCCGCTTCGTTTTAAGTTGATGTAGCGCGAAGCCCCCACGCGTTGATTTACTTCTGAGTTTTTCGTGCATAGCGCCTATATTGCTTGTAACCTAAGCAGCAAATTTAATCTGATGTACCTCTAGGACGCATGCAAGTTAATGATTAATGACCCACTCTTTTATTTTTTTGCAGTGCCTGCGGTGCTTATTTTTGGCTTAGCAAAGGGCGGCTTTGGCAATGCAATTGGTGTTGTTGCTGTGCCATTAATGGCTATGGCTGTAAGCCCTGCAAAGGCTGCCGGTATTTTGCTGCCTATTTTATGCGTAATGGATTGGTTTGCCATCCGCAAATTTTGGGGCAAGTGGGACTTACATAATTTGGCTATTATGTTGCCCGCAGCTTTTGCTGGAGTGCTACTAGGAACCTTAACCTTCAGCTATTTAAACGATGCCCACGTGCGGCTGATCATCGGTTTTTTAGCTTTAGCATTTGCGCTAAATTTTTGGTTAAAATCTAATTTGTCGGTTAAACAAACACCTAACCGGATCAAAGGTGTGTTTTGGTCTACTATTGCTGGGTTTACCAGTTTTGGCATCCACGCAGGGGGCCCGCCACTAAACTTTTATCTGGTACCACAAAAGTTACACCCAACAGTATTCATGGGCACATGTGCTGTTTTCTTTGGGGTGGTCAACTATGTAAAGTTAGTACCCTATTTTTGGCTGGGGCAATTAGAAAGTGAAAACTTATTAACCTCCCTTATTTTGCTGCCTTTAGCCCCAATTGGTGTGAGCTTAGGCTATTACTTACATCTGCGAGTATCACCGCAAAAATTCTACCAAATTTTCAACTTCTTCCTATTTCTTACTGGGTGCAAGCTGGCTTACGATGGGTATATGTTGCTGTAGATACCTACGCTATTGAGGGCGGCAGCCAATTGATGATCATTCATCACGACCTGTGTGTTGCAAGTTGTAACCACTAGGTCCCGCTTTAAGTTCTTAGTCGCTTAACCCTTTTGTGCCCCATTGCTTATAAAGGTAGTGAATTCCTGGCTAGTACACATCGTGTTCAAATTTAACAGATGAACTTTCTGCATTCTACTTGTGGCTCCACACCATAATGTGAGGGGAGGTTGTATTGCTGCAGCCGCTAATAGTCCTCCCCAAACCACACAAACCAAAACAGGCGGCACATAGGCCATTACAAAAATATTTTCACAAAGGTGTAATTTTTTTAAAACGGTAATATTCCTGTAATATTTCGGATGTATAGTTATTTTATAGACAAAATGTTGATACGAAGGGTATAGTAGTTCTAACGAAACCAAAAGTCAGACTAATCACTATATCGAGTTCACCAAGTATTATGACTTTATCTCCTCGACAGCAGCGCATTATAGACAAGCTCCATGATACAAATGGAGTACTTTCTAGTTTAGAAATCACATCATTGTTTAATGTTTCTGTTCAAACTATTAGGAAAGATCTTAATGAACTAAGTGAGCTTGGACACGTGCGACGGGTGCACGGTGGCATTAGCTTGCCTGGTAATAATCACAATATCTCCTTCAGTAACCGCACGGTCATGAACCTCTCAGCAAAGCAAAATATTGCGCGTAAGGTTGCAACGCTATTGCCGGAAGACAGTACTGTTTTTCTTGGTATTGGTACCACACCTCAGCACGTCGCATTGGCCTTGCTCGACCACCCCGGTTTAACGGTAGTCACCAACAACATTAACGTTGCACTAACGCTAAGTAACAGTTCGAAAATACAAACGTACCTAGCAGGTGGTTTAGTGCGGCCTGGTGATCAGGACACAATGGGGCCAGAAACAACTGCTTTTTTAAGTAAGTTTAATATTCAGTACGGTGTATTTGGTGTGGGAGGCTTGAGCTCCAAGGGCCAGCTTTTGGACTTCTCTCCGGAAGAGTCTAGTGTTTCTAGAGTGATTATGGAAAACAGCGAGAGGCGAATATTGGTCGCAGACCACAGTAAGATCAATCGCTATGCACCAGTAGTTACGGGAACACTAAAGGACATTGACATTTTAGTTATGGATTTCTTATCAGAACCTTATCGGCAGGCTTGCATGGGGTTTGACTCTGAAATTATTGAAGTTGGAACCACCTCGGAAGTTTTACCATGTTAAAAGTTGATGGAATATCACGCAGTTATGGTGATCTAAAGGTTGTCGACCAACTGAGCTTTACAGTCAACGAAGGCGAATTCGTTGCCTTACTTGGCCCTTCTGGTTGCGGTAAGTCAACGTCTTTAAAAATGATTGCGGGGTTAGAAGTTCCAGACGAAGGCAGTATCCATTTAGATGGGCGGGATATTACCCAGCTTTCTCCAGGGGATCGCAAACTCGCTATGGTTTTTCAATCCTATGCGCTGTTTCCCCACCTAAAAGTTGAAGAAAATATTTTGTTTGGTCTTCAGGCACGAAAGGTACCCAAAAACGAACAAAAAAAGCGTCTAGACTCAGTTGTTGAGCTAGTCGGCCTTGGGGATCACCTACAAAAAAAGCCAGGTCAGCTGTCTGGTGGCCAGTGCCAGCGTGTTGCTTTAGCTAGAGCCATAGTTGCACAGGCTAAGTTATGCCTAATGGATGAGCCCTTATCAAACCTTGATGCCAAACTTCGAAACGAAATGCGTACCGAAATTAGAGCACTACAACAGCGCCTTGGTATGTCGGTTATCTATGTTACCCACGATCAGGTAGAAGCTATGAGCATGGCCGACAGAATCGTTTTAATGAATGACGGCAAAGTTGAACAAGTGGATGTGCCTGAAGCGTTATACAGCAAACCCAAGACAATTTTCACAGCTCAATTCATTGGCAGCCCGCCAATGAATATTATTGGGTCTGGTGAGGACTGCCGGGGTATCCGACCTGAGCATATTGAAATTTCTGAACACGGTATGCCAGCTAGTGTTGTTAGTTGTGACTACCACGGTGCCGACACAATCGTGCTTGCCGATGTTAGTGCAATGGGAGAAGGCCAAAAGTTAATAAAAATTCGCTACCCGGGACACGCTATGTTTGCACCCCAGCAGCGATTAGCTATTCGCTGGGCACCCGAAAACGAACATAAATTTTTGGTCTAACATAAGAAGTTTTTAAAGTTGAAGTAAGTTATAACGTAATAAAAAATAAAGTGAGGAATATTACCGATGAAAATACTATCTAAATACCTGACGACTGTTGGCGTGGCTTCAATCCTTGGATTGAGCACTGTTGCCAATGCTGCTACCGATTTAACCATGTACTACCCAGTAGCGGTAGGTGGTTCATTGACTAAAATTGTTGATGGAATGGTAGACAAGTTTGAAGCTGAAAACCCTGACATTAATGTTAATGCAATTTATGCTGGTAACTACAACGATGCTCGTGTGAAGGCATTAGCGGCCTTACAAAGTGGCTCTCCAGCACAATTGTCAGTTATGTTCTCTATCGACATTCATGAACTTCGCAACCTTGAAGCTATTGTTGCTTTTGACGATGTTGTGAGCACCGATGAAGAGCGCCAATGGTTGAATAGTTTTTATCCAGCTTTAATGGAAAATGGTAAAGCTGACGGCAAAACATGGGGCGTACCATTCCAGCGCTCTACTATCGTTATGTACTATAACAAGGATATGTTCCGTGCTGCTGGTTTAGATCCCGAAATGCCACCCACAAGCTGGGAAGAATTTGTCAGTATGGGTAAAAAGCTAACTAAAAAAAGTGCTAATGGAACTGTTGACCAATGGGGTGCAATGATCCCATCAACTGGCTACCCATACTGGATGTTTGGTGCACTTACTAAACAAAATAGTGAAGTGTTAATGAATCAGGAAGGTACAGAAACATACTTTGACAAACCTGGTGTTGTTGAGGCTTTAGAGTATTGGCAGGATCTGGGTAATAAGCACGCTATTATGCCTAAAGGTATGATTGAATGGGGCACGTTACGTCAAAACTTTCTTGATCAAAAAACTGCAATTATGTGGCACTCAACAGGCAACCTAACTACGGTAAAAAACAAGGCTAGTTTTGACTTTGGTGTGGCCAAATTACCCGGTAATAAGGAGCTAGGCTCACCTACTGGAGGCGGTAATTTTTATATCTTTGAGAAATCATCAGCTGAAGAAAAGAAAGCTGCGCTGAAATTTGTGAAGTTTATGACTTCTGCTGAACAAGCAGCTCATTGGTCTAAATCAACGGGTTATATGGGTGTTGGTCCAAGCGCTTATGAAACAGAAACGCTTAAAGCCTATCTTAAAACCTTCCCACCTGCTGCAGTGGCACGCGACCAGCTCACTCACGCTACAGCGGAACTGTCTACTCACGAAGCAGGACGCGTTCGAAAGTATCTTGACGATGCGATTCAGGCAGCGTTAACTGGACAGTCTTCAGCGGAAGAAGCGTTAACAGACGCTCAAAAACAAGCTGAAAGAATCTTACGTCGCTATAAGTAGGAATCCATTGGGGCCGGTAGTATCGGCCCCAATTTAATCCTCTAATTATTAAACTGGCTAATACAAAATATGCTCAAACGATTTAACTTGAAAGCTTGGCTGCTGCTGTTGCCGGCGCTATCTTTTTTAATAGCGTTTACTCATTGGCCTACACTTAAGTCTATATGGCGTAGTTTTACTTGGGCCAGGTCAGATGTGGCTCCTAGTCAGTTTGTGGGTTTCGAAAACTACCAGCTATTGTTAGAGGATCCTGTATTCTGGAAAGTCTTTGAAAATAATTTCTGGTATGCAGTGGGAACTGTTCCCACATCCATAGCCTTGGCCATTATCATGGCGCTTTGGGTAAATAGTAAGATTCGTGGCACCAGTTTACTGCGGCTAGCTTTTTTTACACCCACCATATTACCTATGATTACTGTAGCGAATATTTGGTTATTTTTTTATAGCCCCCAAATTGGATTGTTTAATCAGTTACTTGCACTGGTTGGCATTGAGGGCCCTAATTGGCTTGGAGATCCAGACCTTGCGCTATCCAGCTTGATGGTAATGACCGTCTGGAAAGAGGCTGGATTTTTTATGATTTTTTACCTCGCTGCTCTTCAGACACTAAGCCCTGAGCTTTATGCTGCAGCGAAACTAGAGGGTGCTAGTGCATGGAGAATATTTAGGAAGATAACCTTCCCATTGCTGATGCCCACTACACTGTTTGTTTTAATTAATGCCATATTAAATGCATTTAAGCTGGTTGATCATTTGTTCATCTTAACCAAGGGTGGGCCTAATAATGAAAGTAACCTACTTTTGTATTACATTTATGAAACAGCGTTTAGCTTTCTTGACAGTTACTACGCGGCAACACTCACTGTGGTTATGTTAGCAACTCTGGCAGTCATTGCTTTAGTGCAGATGCTGCTACTTGATCGTAAAATTCACTACCGGTAAAAGTTATGTCTTCTTGGTTCCAAACTTTTTCTAAAGTATCAGCCTACCTGCTTGGCATACTTTGGGTATTACCATTGCTGTATGCGTTTTGGGCTGCTTTTCATCCACCTGAATTTGCTACCAAGTTCTCGTTGACTGCGCCATTGACCTTAGAAAACTTCGAATCAGCTTGGGATCAGGCACCATTTTTCCGTTACATGTTAAACACCATTGTCATCACAAGCTTAATTCTGGCTTCACAGTTATTCTTGTGCACCCTCGCAGGCTATGCGCTGGCGAGAGAAAAATTTGCCGGTCGGGGCTTTGCTTTTGCTCTTGTGCTTACACAGCTAATGGTAATGCCTGAAGTACTAATTGTGGAAAACTACCGCACATTGGCTGGGCTTGATTTAATTGATACCTATCTAGGGGTTGGCCTGCCGTATCTGGCAAGTGCCTTTGGCATCTTCCTATTGCGTCAAACCTTTAAAACTGTGCCGCAGGAGCTTGAAGATGCGGCTCGAGTTGAAGGCTTATCCGGCCTTGGCATTATCTGGAAAGTATTTGTGCCCTTAGCGTTCCCCACATACTTGGCCTTTAGCCTGGTCTCTGTGAGCTATCACTGGAATAACTTTCTATGGCCCCTTGTGGTTACCAATACTGAGGCAAGCCGGCCTTTAACGGTGGGTATGGCAATATTTGGCGCACCTGAGTCGGGTGTGGACTGGTCAGTTATTTCTGCAGGTACGTTAATCGCCATTGGTCCGTTGCTGATCTTATTCTTAATTTTCCAACGACGATTTATTCAGTCGTTTATGCATGCGGGCATTAAGTAAATGCGTATCTTGTCTTGGAATGTTCAATATGGAAAATCAGTTAATAGTGGGTCTGATTTTTCGCGCACCCTGGATTATATTAAGTCGTTAGGCAACTTT
>DCAT01000077.1:0-784 GCA_002312935.1 Oceanospirillaceae bacterium UBA1126
CGTTTGGCGATTAATCTCACGCAGTTTACGACGCAACATAAACTTCATCTGCGGATCGATCACTGTTAAGGGCTCATCCAATAGAATGGCGCTTACATCCTCCCGCACTAGGCCACGCCCTAAAGAGATCAATTGCTTTTGATCAGCACTTAGCTTGCGAGCAGGCATATCAAGCGCATAGTCCAGGTCTAAAAGTGTGGCCACTTCAGCCACACGCTGTTTTATTTTAGACGGATTCATGCCTCTACATTCAAGTGGAAATGCCAGATTCTGCCTTACGGTCTTAGTTGAATAAATAACTGGGAACTGAAATACCTGTGCAATATTTCGGGCAGATGTGGGCACCGCTGTTACGTCTTGATCATCAAAGTATAAGCGCCCATGGGATGGAGGCACCAAGCCTGAAATAATATTAAGCATAGTTGTTTTGCCACAGCCTGACGGCCCCAGCAAAGCGTAGGTTTTACCATCTTCCCAGGTGAGGTTGACCGGTTTAAGCGCAAAATCATGCTCACCTTTTGGATTGGACAGATAACTGTGCCCAAGGTTTTCCAGTACAATTTTAGCCATCTTAGTTGTCCCTGAGTGTTATATTGCGACCATCTGGTGCAAACAGCATCATTTGTTCTGCTTGAATAGAGATGCTTAGGTTATCACCAGATTTAAAGGTTTCTATGCCTTCAACCATCATAATTGCTCGGCCAAAGTCAAAATCAAGATGGATAATAGTTTGCGACCCACTAAATTCGGATAACCCAATTTTAGCTGTAAATGCTCCATCAGG
>DCAT01000077.1:1174-13405 GCA_002312935.1 Oceanospirillaceae bacterium UBA1126
CAGGCCTTCACTTGGCGCTAACTGGCCCTCACCAAAGTAAAGCACTTGGTCACGTACAAACCCAGAGATAAAGGAAATTGGAGGGTCACTTATTACGCTTGCAGTATCTTTAGTGGGTGGGTGTGCGAATAGGTCTGCAGGTGGCCCACTGGCAATTATTTCCCCATCATGCATAACAATCATAGTGTTACCCAACTCCATTGCCTCACGTGGCTCTGTGGTGGTGTAAAGAATCACACTTTCTTGATTGTCTGCCACTAACCGTGGGAACTCTTCACGTAACTGTTCGCGCAGTTTATAGTCAAGGTTGGCCAATGGTTCATCTAGCATTAAGATACGAGACTGTTTAACCATTGCCCGCGCCAGAGCAACACGCTGTTGCTGACCACCAGAGAGTTGTGAGGGCCTTCTATGTAAAAAGTCTCCCAACCCCACGGTGGTCAACATGGTGCTAGCAAGCGACTGGGCCTCAGCTTTCTTCTTACCCTGTCGACGCAACGGAAAAGCCACGTTATCCAGAACACTGAGGTGTGGGTAGTTAATAAACTGTTGGTACACAAGCGACATATCACGGTCCCTAATGGGACGTTTGGTGATGTTTTCGTTGTCTAACTTGATGTCACCATTGGTTAAAGGATTGAGCCCCATTAAGGCCCGCAAAAGCTCAGTTTTCCCCGCACCTGTGCGGCCTAAGATAGTATAAATATTACCTGCCTCAAAAAGGAATGAGACATTATCCAAACAAACTTTGGCTTTGGCAGTTGTGAGATGATCAATTTGAAGCATGATAATTACCTAATGGCCCCTGACATTGTGCCGCGTGACATGTAACGCTCAACGACGATGGCAACTAAAGCTAGTGGTGCAACAGAAATTAGCGCAAAGGCTGACAGCGACCACCAAGGCGTCACTGAAGAGTTAAGGGAAACAATTGATACTGGCAATAGCTGCGTTTCAGTAAACGTTAGCGTAAAGGCAAAGAAGAAGTCATTCCACCCAAAGATAAGGCAGAACATCCCTGCAACCACTAAGCCTGGCACTGAATTAGGCAGAATGACTCGGAAAAATGCCCCAATAGGGCTACATCCATCGGTCATGGCCATTTCGTCTAATTCTTTAGGAATACCTGCAAAGAAATCAGTCATCACCCAAACAGCAATAGGCAAAAGCAATGCCACATACACCAGAACCAAGCCAAAAATCGTGTCCAACGCACCCAGTTCCTTAAGCATTAAAAAAAAGGGTATGGCCAGCACAATGGGTGGCATAATTCGCTGAGATATGAAGAAAAAAGTAATGTCTGCGTTTTTCACAAAACCTAAGCGGTACTCAAACCTAGACAAACCATAGGCTGCAAGTGTGCCCAAAATTAAACTCACAAGGCTGGCAATTAGGGTAACGGCCGCAGAGTCTATAAATGGCCCAACAATATTAATACCCTGAGAACCGTTGGTGAAGAGTGAAGTCCAGCCCTGGGTCGAGGGTTCAAAATCTACCCATGGAATGTAAGTAGCACCACTAGTAATGGCGTTTGCGTCTTTGAATGAAGTTGATAGCGCCCAAAGAAAGGGAAACACAACAAAAATTGACCAACCTAGTAAAAAAAGAGTTTTAAGTGTGTGGTAGAACTTATTCATTTTATTCGTCCTTCCCAACCAGTGTGCGTAACAGAAGTTTAGCAATTATAGTGAGGCTTATAATCATAATCACCAGATACACAAGTGACAAAGCTGCAGAGTAGCCAATCTGGAAATCTCTCAAACCACGTATATAAATATAATACGATGAGGTTTCAGTTGCAGTGCCTGGGCCACCCGAAGTAAGCACATAGACGGTGTCCATAATCTTCGACGCCTCAATGAGCCGAATGATCAAGGCACCAATAGTGATAGGCGCCATCAAGGGAAAGGTCACCTGCCAAAATGTTCGCCACGTGCCAGCACCATCGATCGCTGCAGCGAGATAGGGCTCTTTTGGCAACGACACCAAGCCAGCCAACAAAAGCAAGAACATAAAGGGGGTCCACTGCCAAACCTCTACAATAAGAACGCTGATAAAGGCTCCCGTAGCACTTGAAAGCCACGGCACAGGACCGACACCAAATGCACTTAAAATATCATTCACTGGCCCTAAACTTTCATGAAAAACAGTGCGCCAAATAACTGACATAACCACCGGAGTGGTCATCATTGGGATGAGGAACAACACCCGTAATAAGCGCCCACCTCTGACCTGTTTCCATACTGCTAAGGCAAGCGCAAAGCCTAGTGTATATTGCAGTGATACAGACATAATTGAAAGAAGTGATAAGCGTTGTAGGCTTTGCCAGAACCGATCGTCCTCAAATACGCGAACGTAGTTGCGGCCACCAATAAAATCAAGCCCAGACTGAAATACATCCCAGCTTGAAAAGCTAACTCTAACCGTGAATAAAAGTGGGAAAAGAATGATAGCTACCAGCGTCAAAAGGGCTGGTAGTAAAAAAAAGTGCTTTGAAGATAACATTATATTTTTTCCAAGATTGTTGGTGGGCGCCTAAGGGCGCCCACCCTACAGCATCAACCTTCGTTGTCTTCAAGCTTAACAACGTTAGCATAAGCTGCACGCAACCGATCTTTACCAATACGCTCAGTAATTTCGGCCCATTCTTTGGCCACACCATCGAGCGCGTCTTGCGCAGATTTCTGCCCAGCCATGGCTTCAGCAACACCGTTGGCCATTGATGACATAAACTGGCTTACACCCGGAACGCGCAGGTCAAACACGCGGTTCTGACTTTCTTCCATATCTGACAAAGTTGAAACATACGATTCAGCTGTCTTGTCTTCCCAGCCCTGACCTTTCCAGAAGTCTACATCTAAATGCTCATTGCGGTAAGGGTTAACTCCAAAACGGCCAATTTGTAGGTCGTTCTTGGCGTTAGCTTCATTGGCAAAGAAGCACAAGAAGTCAAAAGCCATTTCTTTTTCTTCAGACATTTGTGAAACTGCAGAAGACCAGCCCCAGGTCATGTAAGGCGCACGGTTTGGTGTTGAAAATGTGTCCCACGTGCCTGTATCACGGTTCCAAACTTCACCTGCACCAGGCAGAGGCGCTGCTGCAACCATATTACGAATGCGGCTATCTTTTTGGTTCGCTTGAACATAGGCATCATCCCAGCTGTAGCTCATCAACGTTTGGCCACCGCCAAATGAGAATATCTCATCGCCAAGCCCGAAGTTATTGCCACCAGGTGGAAAGCTTTTCTGTGCATCAACAAACAATTTTAGGCCACGTACAAAGCCTGGTGAGTTAATTAATGGTTCCATTGTTTCTAGATCAAAGAAGAAACCACCTTTAACATCAGGATGCTTTGCATAAGGAGCTGCGCGGCTAATAAACGCAGAGAACATCAAGTCATCACGCTTGGCTACTTCAGCTGAACCATAGTTTAGTTCGCCATCGCCATCCCAATCGCGATTATTAAAGTAAGCAGCGACCTGATTGTAGTCTTCCCAAGTTTCCGGCACTGTTAATGCACTACCAGTGTCGGCAAGGAACTTAGCTTGCACTTCAGCGTTGTCAAAAATATCAGTACGGTACTTTAGGTAATGGCGATCGCCATCCATTGGGTACTGAATCATCTCGCCGTTCCAAGTAGCAACACCAGTGAAGCTATCGGTCACATCTGACATGCCTGTTGAATCAATATACTTCTGTGGCACCGGCTCTAAAAAGCGGTTGAAATCGCCAATCCAAAGTGAGGCATAAAATAATACGTCATAAGCATTCTGATCACTTTGAAAGGGGATCATTATGCGCTGAAAAAGATCACCAAAAGGCACATGTACAACGTTAACTTCTGCACCAGTAAGTGCTGCAAATTGCTCAGCGTGAAGTGCTGTTGGCTCACCAATTACTGGTATTGCATGGGTAATCACATTTAAGGAGCGCCCAGAATAATCCTTAGCATCTGTAGCCTCATAGCTACAGGTACCTGGCAAATCCTTTTCAATGCCAAATTGTGTGTAATCTTTTGCCACTGCAGGCGTAGCAGCCGCAACAGCCAGGGCCAGCAAAGTTGCAGGCCCTATAAACTTACTTATTTTTATCATTGTTTTACTCCAGTTTATTTAAATTTCAATAAAATTTAGGGGATCAGTACGGCGCGTCCGGTGATCTTACCTTCGTGCAAATCGCGTAATGCAAGATTTGCATCCTTTAGCGAGTATTCTTTAGTGGTAAGGTCCACTAAGCCCCTATGGGCCAGCTCCATCAATTCAGTTAACTCAGCCCAAGTGCCAACAAGGTTGCCGATGATATTCTTTTCGGTAATCACTAGGTCTACCGTTGGCACCTGAATATCTTCGCCATAACCTACTACATAGTAGCTGCCAGCAGCTCGGGTCATTGCTATCCCTTTTCTGGTTGTACCTTTCTCACCAACAAAGTCTAATACTGCTTGAGCTCCATGCCCTTTTGTTAATGCTAAAACTGCCTCTACTTCACCACCATCAGCTTGTACTAGGTAATTGGCGCCACACTTACCAGCAAGTTCAAGTGACTTAGCAGATGTATCTACTACAATAATTTCTGCAGCACACATGGCCCGTAGAACTTGAATGGCAATATGTCCTAAACCTCCAGCACCAATTACTACGCAGTACTCACCAGGGAGCAAATGTCGTGTGGCTTTTTTTGCTGCTCTGTAGGCTGTTAGCCCAGCATCTGAATAAGGTGCAACGTCTTTAGGTAGGAGGGAATCTGGTAACTTAATAATATTGCGCTCTGATGTGACTAAGGCTTCTGCGTAGCCACCGTCTGAATCGAGCCCAGGGAAAGTGCCTTCACCATGCATATCTTGTCCGCGTCGGCAGGCAATGCATGTGCCATTTGAAATCTTCGGATGGACAATAACAGGGTCGCCTTTCTTTAAACCTTCCACTTCTGGGCCTACATCTTCAACCCAACCTGCATTTTCATGGCCCAATATAAGGGGCAGTAACTGGTCACCCGTGGGGTCCATGTGTGGGCGCCAAACACCTTCAATAACATGCAGGTCTGTGCGGCAGACGCCTGCGCCACCAATACGCACGATAACGTCAGACCCTTTTGTAATCGTAGGATCTGGAACGTCAATGTATTCAACCCAGGATGATGCACTTAGGTCGTCATCGTATTTATGTAAAACTTGCGCCTTCATTGGACTCTCCGAAATATAGAACTGCTTAACCGTTTATCCTGTAAATATAACCAATAAATTTTCTTGCTGTTTGCATTTAGGCTGTCAAATTTTGCACATCAGTTCACTTTAGGTGGTCAATATTTGACAGATTGTGTAAAAATACTTCCTTTAAAGTGTTTGAGCGGTCATATTATTTGCTGAACTCTGGAGAGTCTATTGGAAACTACATTTGAAAAAGCTCGTAACGCACTAGAACTCAATGGCAAATTTGCTCACGGAGCAATTCCAGCACCTATTGCAGACAGTTGGAAGCGTTGTATCAACATAGGTTTAGACCCACTAAGCAAACCTGAAGAGTGCGTTGTTTCGCACACAGACCTATACCAGCGCCGAGATAAGTTAGACCTTGTAATGCGCTTGGTGAGGCCCGAACTAGAGCTTCTAAGCGCCCAAATTGCCGGGCCAAACTTTTTGTTGGCGTTCGCAGACAGTGATGGCGTTGTTCTTGATCGAATTATTGATGAAGAGTTTCGCACGTCCGTGTGTGGGCAAAGCATTGTGCCTGGCTCAATTTGGAATGAAAGCATCCGCGGCACTAATGCGCTTGGGCTGGCACTTCACACAGGCCAATCATGCAACGTTACAGGCCGTGAACATTTTTTTTCTAGAGAGGGCAGTGTGTCGTGCTTATCAGCTCCTATAGTTGATAGTAGCGGCCATTTAATTGGACTAATCGATGCCTCTTCTGAGGTTACTGTCCGTCAATACCATACCCTCGCCTTGGTCAATCTAGCTGCGCAAAATGTTGAAAATCGACTTTTTGTAGACGATCATCGTAGTGATTACATCATCCAATTCCACCCGCGCCAAGAATACCTCCAAACCCAAAATGTTGCCATGATCGCCTTCAATCAAGAGGGGTATATTACTGGCGCCAACCGCCATACAGGCCAGCTTTTAACAGGCTTAAGGCTAACAGGCACACCAAAATTCGAAGATGTCTTTATGGGGCAGTTTTTTCCATTGATGGAGCGCATTGGTAAAGGTGAAGTTGTTCAAATCAAAGACTGGCTGCACTCTGGGTACTTTGCCCGCCTTAGGCTTACTCACAGCGCGAGTAGTAAACTAATAAATTCTAAGGTTTTTTTGCCAGTTGACCCTATCTATCACCTACAATCAACAACTGAAGATTTTGACAATGGGCGAGTGTTCAAAGATGAAGCATTACGGCACAATCTTCGATTAGCTAAAAAATCTGCTCTGCAAGGCCTTCCTGTAATGATAGCAGGTGGTCCAGGATCGGGCAAAAACACAATAGCCGAAGAAATCCATGATCAGCTACATCCTAAAAAAAGTTTTATAATTTTGGATTGTGCAACATTAAATGTTGATTCAGTTGAGAGCCAGCTCATTGCACAAATGAGACCTAGCACGAGCGGTAGCACTTCGATGGAGGATAAGATTGATCTGAATAAAGGTGGCACACTTTATTTAGATAGAGTTGATCTTTTGTCTATCGACATTGTGCCAATTTTAACCACGCTGTTAAACCGGTGTACTCATAGGAGAACGCTACTGCTAGGTGATGGTGAGTGGATTATTTTGAGCAGCAGGCTTCATGCTAATGCGAAAAACACGTCTAAAGGGCCATTTCAGCAGTTAGAGAATCGCTTAGCAGGTTTCTCACTTTTCTTACCCAAACTTAGGAACCGCTCTGATTTTCGGCACTTATGCAGCTCAATGCTTGCAGTAATTTCACCGCAGCACTCATTATCAAACAACGCTATAGAAGCTCTTCGGACAAGTGCTGCAATTGATAACTTGTCTGATCTAGATTGGAGCCTGCGAACGCTAGTTTCCCAGCATCATGAAGGTATTATCAAGACAGAAAATGTTGCACGAATTTTAGGACAACATGAATTCGAAATAACAGCCTGCACGCGTTGCAAAGGCTACATGGCTAAGGAGATTCAATGCCTTGAAATTAGAAAAACTGTACTAGAATGTAGTGGTAATATCGCACTAGCTGCACGCCAACTTGGAGTTGCGCGAAATACCGTCAAAGCTCACCACATCGACTAAAAAGCCTAGCGGAAGCAGTAAAATATAATTAAGTAAGGCGTGGCCTTATGAACACTTACTCTACAATTTCCCTTTCTGACATTCGCACCATAATCCTATGCGAGCTCCCCCTGCCTACCGAAGAGATCAGCCACCAGTATTAGATGGTGATCGCGCAACCAAAAACGTCTAACAAGCCTACGTTTGCTATGGAGTCACCCAATATGCTGGCAATCTAAAAGTGGACTCGCTTGTTGGCTACCTAAATACCAAGCTAATTAAACCCCAGAGTTTTGAACTGTCATCAAGAACAAAATATATTTTTGCTAGTGCGCTTCAGTATAAAGATAAAGCTTAAGTTCTAGTGTAAGCATTTAGCTATGGGTGCACGCAAACAGCAATAATTATAAGAAGTATAGTTTTATGGCGATATAAAAAATAGTTTCAACTCCCCCATCTCCATTAAATACAAGTTTTAAGCGTTGTTATTGAGACTTACAATTAGCCTCGTTACTCCCTTAATAGGGGCATTGGGGCTTTTTATTGCCTCAGGCACTTAGGCCGCATACAGGCGAGCTAAGTGCCCAATAAGTCCGTTAACTCAACGCCTTTTGTAGCCATAATAAAGCTCATCACAGCAGCCATCAGCAGGCTTATAGCCATCTGCAGAGGCTCACACACTTCACTTTTTGAACCCAGTTATACACTTATGACACTGAACCTAATTTTGCTTAAAGCAGCTATAACGTAAGCCTTTGTAAGCAATGTAAAAGCATGTAATCAGTATTGTTGGTAACCATAATTATTGATAACTTAGTTGCGAAGATTGGAGTCCTTCAAGAGCTTATCTTAAGCTCTTCTTTGACCGCGGGGTTCATCCTAACCCTGTTATTTCTCTTACTGGCAGCACAGTCCCAGAGTTACTGCTCTGCCTACCCTTTGCTCACATTGGAGTTGTTATGATTACTACTATAGCTTGTGTTGCTGGATTCTTTATTGGGTTTACTACTCACCTTATGCTTACACAGTTGGCGAAGAGAAGGAAAGTTGAAGTTATACGTGTCGGTTCTAGTTGGCAGGTATATAAATAGTTATGGCAGAGAAGGTTTTAGCGGTCCTTCTCTGCCACCCCCACCTCTTTATGGCCCCGAGTTAAAGTCAGAACCAGGCTCTGACTCGTCTAAGACCCCAAGCAATGGCTAGGCCAACGCCATAGACTAGGCAATTTACATTCAAGACTATAATTATCATGATAAATGCAAAGCTAAAGTCCATCGTAGGCAAGCTCAATAGCACAATAATAAGCTTTTGAATAACAACCGAGACTAACCAGGCCTTCTGCCACCTATTTAGTTTATTCCATTTATTCTTTCCTGAAGATGGCTTAGATTCATCCTTACGTGTGCTCCCACAAGAAATCTCATCTATGGCATCTATAGCCGTATATACATAATCATCAGGTTTCGTTGTGTTCATGTGTCTTGGTTCTCATTAGATAAGTTCCTTATCAAAGGGTTTCGTTCTAGCTTCCTTATGGGCCTGCTTGAGGCTTGAATAGAGCCATCTTAGAGCTTCAGCTCTTGCCCATTCACCTTCAGCCAATCGCTGCATTCATGGTAGTTGAAAGCACCTTCTCCACCTGCTGCCCAAGTCCCGGCGTTTGCTACACTTGACCATGGCACTTCCAGAAATTAAGCAAGAATGACCGCCCTTATGGCATGGCTACTCTGATTAGCTAGGCCTAACTATATTTTGGTGAGCATTACAGGCCAAGCAATAACATAAATGTGCCATATTCAACATTACTATTATTGGCCCTATGCGACTTAATCACTTTATATTTTGGGTTTTATAACGCTTGTGTTGCTTTTCTAAGCTTGGCAAGTCTGCGATCACATGAACGTCAAACTGAGCAAATACGCCTACAGCCTTTAACCATAGCTTCCCATCACATCTTCTTAATTAATCGTTTTTAAAAAAAATCAATTATATAGTCTTTAGACATATTAATTTCTCTTTAATGAGTAAATTACTGGCTGTTCCATAAATAACCAGCACTGTTTAGCCTAACCCATCTCCAAGTTTTATTATCCCAAAGCTGCTGAGCATGTATACTTACGTTATTCAGTCCCAACTAGTTCCAACACTATTTATGGATTTTGGCAAAGACCCGCAACAACTATTCTTAGAATGTGCAGCTCAACCCAGTGCCAAACGTTTTAAAATATTATACGAGTCAACCCAAATGCGTCTTTTTGCAGTTTGCCTGCGTATATTAAAGAATCACCAACTCGCCCAAGACTGTCTGCAAGCCAGTTATGTGAAAATTTGGAACAATTTGGATAGCTACAATGTCCAAAAAAGTAAAGCCGTTACTTGGATGAGTAGAATCGTACGTAATCAAGCTTTCGACATGCTAAAACGCAAGCAGATTGTTGATTTTATAGATGATGTGCCAGACATGGAAGACCCTTCTCTGCAACAAGAAGCCCAGTTGCTTGCGGCAGAGCAATCGACATTATTAGCTCAGTGTTTGGAGCAATTGAACCCACAAGCCAGGCACTGTATTTTGGGGAATTACTTTGATGGTTTAACTTTACAGCAAGTCGCTGATCAGCAGCAAAAACCACTTGGCACTGTTAAGACCTGGGTGCGCCGTAGCCTGCCCCTATTAAAAAAATGCCTGGAGCGCAGTTATGAGCAGCATTAACAACACTGAAGCTAACCAAAGGCTAGACCAACTCGCCTTTGGTTATGTATGCAACAGCCTAAGTGGGGAAGACATAGAGCACGTAGAGCAAGAACTGATCAAATTAGTAGAATTCCAAACCCGGCTAGCTTTTTGGCACCAGCATTGTGCCGAGCTAGACAATGCCTTGAACCCTATTTCTGCCCCCGACGTAGTTTGGCAGAAGATTAAACAAGAAATTAAATTGCCTACTGAATCCCATAAAATACTCACTCTGCCCCAAGGCAGTAGTATCAAAAAATTGTGGTTGGGCTTGGGGGGTGGTGTAAAGTGGGGTGTCGCAGCTAGCGTGATGGTATTAGTGTTGGTATTGTTTACAGTCCAACCCGCTAGCCAACCAAATAATCCCATCTATCTAGACAATCAATGGATGGTCCAGTCCAATAAAAATAGTAATGTAATCACATTAGTGGCGCTCTCTCCAGCCCCCATGCCTGCTGGAATAACGTGCAACTTATGGATCACTAGCGAGAGTGGCTCTTTATTTGTGTCGGAATTACCTGAACAAGGAAAATTTGAGGTGGACCTTTCTAACCACCCTGATGTATTAAGAAAACTACAGCAACCCGGCCTATTACAAGTCACATTCGACCCCAAAGGCAATCCACCAAAGACTATAAACACCGCAATGGTGGAGGCAAGTTGGTCTATATAGTCGTTAGTCTTTTGTAGCTAATATATATTCACGTTTGAGCTGTGAGAACAGGCTGCTGAAGGCCCCACCCGCGCCGTTTAGCAGCCTGCCTGCGTATATAAAAGAATCAGCAGCTCACCCAAAGACTGCCTTAGCCGCAGGCTAACCTAGCAAACCACACCATAACGTCCTTCCAAGCTCATACTTATAGAACTACACAGGTCCTAATAATATAGTAAGACTAGCGGTCTAATTCATTAAATTTGGATGTGTTAGTTATTTTGAATCTATATGAAAGTTAGCGTCGTAAGTAGCAATAAGGCAATTTAGATTTGTCTTTAAGCGCCAAGCTATATTGGCTTAATTTGGTTACAACATGTTAAAGGAAGACTAATGAAAATTTCACGAAGACTCGCCGCAGCAAGTGCACTATCTAGCGTATTAGCCCTTGGCCTAACGCTTAACTCTACTGCTGCAACAGCAGCTGAAAAAGAGAAGTGTTACGGTGTTGCCAAAGCAGGACAAAATGACTGCAAAACGAACACATCATCTTGTGTTGGTACATCTACTGTTGATGGCCAAACTGACGCCTTTACTGTAATTCCTGGAGGCCTGTGCGAGCGTTTAGCTAGCGGTTCATTAACTTCTAGTTAAGCAACTCACTCCACTTACAGTTCAACTTGTAGGTGGAAGCAGCAACCCTTTTACACCATTTAACTTCTTCGCCAATTGGCCAACTGGAACATATTCAATGGCATATCAGCAACACATGCTAGCCGGGACAGGCATTGGTTTGAGGCAGCCCCATGTAGAACACTTTATACATGGCACACCACCCATAGGCTGGTTGGAAGTACACAGTGAAAACTACCTACAAGAAAATAGTAAAAGACGTCATCAATTGCGACATATTCGTAATGACTATGCCGTTAGCTGCCATGGCATTGGTTTATCATTAGGATCATCAGACCCTCTAAACCTAAATCACCTTAAGTCATTAAAATCATTATTTGATGACATTGAGCCTAGTCTAATCTCTGATCATTTAAGTTGGAGTTCACTAAACGGACGTTTTTATAACGATTTACTCCCCCTACCCTACACTGATGAAGCCCTTCATCACATGGTAAACCAGGTCAATCAAACCCAAGAATTATTAGGCCGTGAAATCCTTATTGAAAACCCTTCCTCATATTTAGCGTTCAAACATGCAGACATGAGCGAACCGGAACTTCTCAATCGACTTAGTCAACGTAGCGGCTGCAAGTTATTACTAGACCTAAACAATATTTTTGTGAGCTGTAGCAATATGAAAACAGACCCATATCACTACTTAGCGGGCATCAACTGGCACCAAGTAGCAGAAATCCATTTAGCGGGCCATACGATTAAGCACCTTCCCCAAGGCGAAATACGCATCGATACCCATAACAACCCAGTGTGTGATGAAGTATGGGATATGGTTGATGCTTACAGAGACAAGCTACAATATATTCCTTGTCTTATCGAATGGGATGCCGACATACCCAGCCTTGATGTATTGATTGCTGAGGCGGAAAAGGCCGATCTACATTTGGCCCTAAGCTATGCCTGAGGTAAATAGCCTAGCTCAACTTCAAGCTT
>DCAT01000061.1 GCA_002312935.1 Oceanospirillaceae bacterium UBA1126
CTCCTTCGGGAGTCTTTTTTTTGCCTGTAAAAAACTCAGCTAAGTGACCACAGAGTGGGTACTCAATGGGTTAGAATTTTTGCCAAGGCTAAGGGCTAGCGAACATTCATTGATATTGGGTTGCGTCACTTGCCCGCAAAGGTAGGGATTAATAGCAAAAGCTGCACGTGCTCAAAAAGCCAAATAGGGTGTTTATAGGGATAGATGGTTAGAGTCAGTGAGAACACGCAAGCTGTGCTGAATTCTCACTATGAGTTAAGTGTAAACCCTACGGCTTCTTTTTACCGAACGGCATGTTGCCATCGCCCCATATACTAGCGGCATTGGTTTGTGCTTGGCACTCTTCAGCAGCTTCTTTTCTGCTTTTAGGGGTAGGCTTTTTAACCTTTGGTTTGGGTGTTTGTTTGGCGGCACTTACTGCGTCGCGGTGCTCTTTGGCTTCGTGGCCTTTAATTACCATGCGCTCTAGGGCGTTGCCTTGGGCTTTTTCTACGCTTAATAATAACCCGCGCTCTGAAATATTTACCAGATTAATGGCTTTGCCTTGAGCACCTGCTCGGCCTGTGCGGCCTGTGCGATGCAAGTAATCATCCAGATTACGAGCCATATCAAAGTTTATTACCAGTTCTACACCGTCAATGTCTAACCCTCTAGCGGCCACTTCTGTGGCCACTAGGGTATTGAAGCTGTGCTGGCGATATTGGCGCGTGATGTCGTTGCGTAAATCTTGTGGCAATTCGCCGTGCAGGGCAACAGCATTGACACTGTGGCTCTTTAAAAAGTTGGCAAGCTCTTCACTGAGTTTACGGCTATTACAGAATATGAGGTGTTTTTTTGCAGGTTCGTGGGCCAGTAACCAAGCTAATACCCGTTTTTTATGTTCTATCTCGTCGCATACGACCACCATTTGTTTAATATTTTCTTGCACTTGCGTAGCGTCATTAAGGCGAATGTCTACCGGCTCTTTCAGCAATACTTGAGCCATTTCTTGCACTTTAGGGCTGTGTAAGGTGGCAGAGTAAAATAATGTTTGTCGGTTAGGGTTGCAAGCGCCTGCGATCATTTCTACGTCTTCACAAAAGCCAAGCTCTAACATGCGGTCGGCTTCGTCAATCACTAAAAGCTCTAAGTGCTTTGTGTCGGTTTGGTTTTTGCGTTGGTGTTCCATAAACCGCCCAGGAGTGGCAACCACTATATCTGGGTTTTTACGCAAGAGGGCTTGCTGGTAATGGTAGTCTTCGCCACCTAATATTAACGCTGCTTTTACCTTAGTGCCTTTAATAAGTTTATTAGTAAGGCTAAGTACTTGGTGCGCTAGTTCTCGCGTGGGCACTAAGATTAAGCAGCGTGTGCTAAAACCCACTGCCTTAGTGTTGAGTATTTTGTTAAGGGCAGGGATGACATACGCCAGCGTTTTGCCACTGCCCGTGTCAGCACTCATGAGTAAGTCTTTACCTGCTAGTGCAACTGGCAGCGCATGGCACTGGGCTTCAGTGGCATGTTCAAACCCTTGCTGGGCTATGTTGATTTGTAACCGAGGGTTGTAGGCTTGATCTGCAAAGCGGATTGATGGCACGGGGGCGGATATGTGTGGGGTGGCTGTAGTCACGGATGCTCCTTTGTTAAGGCGGCATTTTAGCACCTCTTAGTGGTCATTACGAGGAGCGCGAAGACGGGGAGATTTCATCGTGTTATAATACGCCACCGCTTTAAGCGAGCGCTTTAATTGACTAAAAGGTCCGCCAATGTCCAACTCTAATACTGCTTCTGATATGTCTTCATACTTGGCACCAGAAAAACGTATCTTCGAATACCCTAAGTATTGGGCGGAGTGTTTCGGGGCGGCGCCATTTTTACCCACCACCCGCGAAGAGATGGATCAGCTAGGTTGGGATTCGTGTGACGTTATTGTGGTCACTGGCGATGCCTATGTGGATCATCCAAGCTTTGGTATGGCAATTATTGGCCGTTTATTAGAGTCGCAAGGGTTTCGCGTAGGTATTATTGCTCAGCCAGATTGGAGCAGTGCAGAAGCCTTTAAAGCCTTGGGCAAGCCTAACTTATATTTTGGTGTGGCTGCGGGCAACATGGATTCCATGATTAATCGCTATACTGCAGACAGGCGCTTGCGTCATGATGATGCTTATACGCCAGGCAATGTAGGTGGCAAACGCCCAGACCGCGCAACCTTGCACTACACACAGCGCTGCAAGGAAGCCTTTAAAGGCGTACCCGTTATTATTGGTGGTATTGAGGCCAGCTTAAGGCGTATAGCCCACTATGACTACTGGTCAGAAAAAGTGCGTCGCTCTATGTTAATTGATTCTAAAGCCGATATGCTTATTTATGGTAATGCAGAGCGACCTTTGGTAGAAGTCACTCATCGTATTGCTAATGGCGAATCGTTAGAGCAGATGCAAGATATCCGTGGCACAGCCATTATGGTGAAGCAGCCACTTTCAGGCTGGCGTGGCAAAGATTCAACCACGTTAGATGCACCTGGCACCATTGATGCCATCATTAATCCCTATATAGATACCACTAAAATGACTAGTTGTGAGGCAACTAGTGACGCCGCACCTAAATTTGTGGATACCAAAGATGCCGTACAAACCTTGTCTATCAAGCCGATGGCGGCCTACGAGCCAGTTAAGGGCCAACCCTGGTTTAAGACCTACGCCAAGTTGCCAAGCTATGACGTAGTAAAGTCTGACCCGATTATGTATGCCCACGCAAGCCGGGTAATGCACCATGAAACTAACCCTGGCAGTGCCAGGGCGCTCTATCAAGAGCATGGTAATAAGGCCTTGTGGGTTAACCCCCCAGCGATGCCTTTAGACACAGAGGAAATGGATTACGTATTTGCTGCGCCCTTTGCGCGGGTGCCTCACCCAATGTATGGTGATGAAAAAATTCCAGCGTATGACATGATTCGTTTTTCGGTTAACATTATGCGTGGCTGTTTTGGCGGTTGTAGTTTCTGCTCTATTACTGAGCATGAAGGCCGTATTATTCAAAACCGCTCTGAAGATTCTATTATTGCCGAAGTGGAAGACATGCGTGACAAGGTGCCAGGTTTCACTGGTGTGGTGTCAGACCTTGGTGGCCCCACAGCCAATATGTATCGTTTACACTGCAAAGACCCAAAGGTAGAGGCCACCTGTCGTTTGCCTTCCTGTGTGTATCCTAAGATATGTGACTACATGGGCACAGATCATAAGCCGCTTATTTCTTTATATCGTCGTGCTCGTGCACTACCTGGTGTTAAGAAGGTATTGATCGCCTCTGGTTTACGGTATGACTTGGCCATTCGAGACCCTGAATATGTTAAAGAGCTAGTGACCCATCACGTGGGTGGCTATTTAAAAATTGCTCCTGAACATACCGAAGATGAGCCTCTAAAGCACATGCTTAAACCCAACATGAGCAGCTATAACAAGTTTAAGCGCATGTTCGAAAAGTACTCCAAAGAAGCAGGTAAAGAACAGTACCTTATTCCCTACTTTATTAGTGCACACCCTGGCACTCGTGATGAAGACATGGTGAATATGGCCATGTGGTTAAAAACTAACAAATTCCGTTTGGATCAGGTACAAAACTTCTACCCATCACCTATGTGTAATGCCACAACGATGTATTACACAGAGGTTAATCCCTTAAAAAAGGTGACTCGAGAAAGTGAACGAGTCAGTATCCCTAGGGGTATTCGTCAGCGTCGATTACACAAAGCAATATTGCGTTATCACGACCCTAAAAACTGGGCCCAAATACGTGAAGCACTCACCGACATGGGCCTGAAAAAGCTCATAGGCAAAGGCCCTCAGTGCTTAGTGCCTGCTGAAACTCATGGTGAATTTAGTCGATCTGCACCTAGAGCGACTAAGGGTAAGCAAGGTTTAACCAAGCATACGTCGCCAAGAGCACAGAAAATGAGACGTTCTAGGTAAGTCCATTTACTTAGAGCGCTTTGTAACATAAGCGCTTTATGTGACATGCTCCATGTCATTATGGTTGATCAACACTAACCTTGTTGGCTTATGAAGCTTTGGGTAGGCGTAACGCATTCTTACATCCCCTTAAAGCAACTAAATTTGAGCTCTTTACCCCTGCCTTTGATGCACACATTAGCCCCTACTCTAGTGCCAAAAGAGTGCTCACTAGCGTTTGCTATTGCGGGTGCTTCTCATGCTTGTTGTGGTTCGCTTAAGTAGCTACAAGGTCGCTGTTAATGAGGCGACATAGGCTCTGAGATAGGATGTTACTTTACCCTGCAGTAATCTTGTGGGTTACCGCAAGGTAAAAGTAAACTACATTTTTTACAAAATGAAGCAGTGGGTTCGGATTAACCGAACACCCGCTTAGCTTCTTTACGACGCCTGTGCAGCACAGGTTCGGTATAACCACTAGGCTGAACTGTGCCTTCAAAAACAAGTTCACAGGCTGCCTGGAAACCAATGCTAGAGTCAAAATCTGGCGCCATGTTCCTGTAAGTAGGATCACCCGCGTTTTGCTCGTCAACTAAAGCTGCCATGCGCTTTAAGCTGTCCATTACCATGGGTTTAGTGACAAAACCATGCGCTAACCAGTTGGCTAAAGATTGTGAAGAAATTCTTAAGGTAGCACGATCTTCCATCAACCCCACCTGATTGATATCTGCTACTTTAGAGCAGCCGACACCACTTTCTACCCAGCGAATCACGTAGCCTAATAGCCCTTGGCAGTTATTGTCCAAGTCGCGGGTTATGTCATCTTCGCTCAGGCTATGGTCACCCAAAAGAGGGATAGCAAGTAAGTCATCTTGCTCTACTTTTACTGTTTGGGCTGCATTAGTTAATTCTTTTTGGCGATCTTGCACCAAAACCTGATGGTAATGCAACGCGTGTAGCACTGCTGCGGTAGGTGAGGGAACCCATGCGGTTGTCGCACCAGACATAGGGTGTTCTAGCTTAGTGGCCATCATTTCTGCCATGCAGTCTGGCTTAGCCCACATACCCTTACCAATTTGAGCCCGGCCTTGCAATCCGCATGCTAACCCTGTTTCAACATTGTTACCTTCGTAGGCTGCAATCCACGCCTGTTGCTTCATAATGCCTTTAGGCAACATAACACCCGCCCTCATTGAGGTGTGAATTTCATCACCGGTGCGGTCTAAAAATCCAGTGTTAATAAACGCTACTCGCTCGCTAGCGGCGGCAATGCAGGCTTTTAAGTTTACGCTAGTGCGGCGTTCTTCATCCATGATGCCCACTTTAAGGGTATTCTTGGGTAACTCTAGTAATTCTTCTATACGGCTAAATAGGTCACAGGTGAAGGTGACTTCTTCTGGCCCGTGCATCTTAGGTTTTACTATATAAATGCTGCCAGCACGGCTATTACCTTTAGCTGAAACGCCACGTATGTCGTGTAAGGCACAAAGGCTAGTAATAAAGCCATCCATAATGCCTTCTGGTGTTTCTTCGCCTTGGCTGTTCAAGATGGCGTCATTAGTCATTAAATGGCCAACGTTACGAATGAACAACAAACTACGGCCATGTAAACTAAAGTGGTCACCTTTTGGTCCTACATAATGACGATCACCATTCAATTTGCGAGTAATGGTTTTACCATTCTTTTGTAAATCTATAGCCAGGTCACCTTTCATAAGGCCTAACCAATTGCGATACACAATAACCTTGTCTTCTGCGTCGACCGCTGTTACTGAGTCTTCACAGTCCATAATAGTAGAAACAGCTGCTTCCATAACTATGTCTTTAACGCCGGCTAGGTCGTCAGCACCAATAATGTGTTCGCGGTCTATGTGCAGTTCAAGGTGAAGATTATTGTGCTTTAATAAAATGGTTTTAGGCGCTACAGCATCGCCTTGGTAGCCCATAAATTGGGTAGAATCTGCCAGTTGGGCAAAGTGCCCATTGTCTAACCTACACGTTAATTGACCATCTTTGATGCCATACTGGGTCACTTGTCCATGACTGGCCTGAAGCAGGGGCAGATGGTTATCGAGTAGTTCTTTGGCAAAAGAAATAACCAGAGCGCCACGCTTACTATCGTAGCCTTTCGCTGCGGTTTCACTGGTCAATGCGTCAGTGCCATAAAGTGCATCATATAGGCTGCCCCAACGAGCATTGGCAGCGTTGAGGGCATAGCGAGCATTGTTAATAGGTACCACAAGCTGAGGGCCAGCCACTGTGCTTATTTCAATATCTACGTTACTGGTCGTCACTTCAACCTGTTCAGGTGAAGGTAGCAAGTAGCCAATATCCTGCAGCATTGCTTTGTATTTAACTGGGTCTGGTGAAGGATTGTTAACATGCCATTCGTCTAACGCAGTTTGAAGCTCTTCACGGGTGTTTAACAAGGCTTGGTTGCGGGATTGAAACTCATCAAGCAAGGTAGCCATAGATTGCCAAACTTGGTCGCTACTGAGGTTTAAGCCTGGCAAAATTTCTTGTTCAACCATGGTGTATAGTTGCGTATCAATAGACAGGTTGGCGTTACCGATTCTGGCGTTTAAGTGCCCATTCATACTAAAGCTCCTATGATGTTTGTTAATGATAAATATTTCTTAAAGTAAGGAAAATTATTATATAGGAAACAAAAGGAATGTATAGGAAACAACACGAATGACTAGTAAGACTTTTGTCGTAAGAGAATATGTTGGTTATTTGGTATGGGAATGGCTGGTTTATCTTTTTTAATGCATGAGTGTTTATGCTTTTTTGTGAAGCAATTAGCACCATGACAAGGGTTTTTAAGCCTCGTCTATTTCTCGCGCAACTTCTGTAATCAGTCCGCGAATCCAGCGATGGGCGGGGTTGTGCTGTAGTAGTGGGCTCCAAGCCATTGTTAAAGTCATTTCTGGGATGGGAAAGGGCGGATCTAGCATGACGAGATCATTATTATTCATGGTTTCTAGTGTGGCTTTACGTGGCAGGGTCACAATGAGGTCTTTTTGGTTAGCCAGTTGCACGGCTGCTTGGTAATGGCGAGTGAAGACGCGAATATTGCGCGTCTTTCCAAGTTCTGATAAAGCGTCGTCTACCCAGCCACGACGCTGTACATCTTTAGGGTTCATACCCACCCCAGCACCCATACCCGTTTTACTTACCCATATGTGATGGGCTTTGAGGTAGCTTTCTAAGGTGAAATCTTGGGCCATTGGATTATTTTTATTCATCAGGCAGATAAACTGATCTCGCCAGAGAATTTTTTGGTGAAACGATTGTGGCATAGAATCAAAGCGGTTAATTACCAGGTCAACTTTACCTTGTTCTACGTCATAAAAATCCACATCTGAGGGTGTCATAATGTCAATGCTAACACCCGGCGCTTCTTGGCGTAAGCGCTCTACCAACGGAGGTACAAGCGTTGGCTCTGAATAGTCGCTAGCCATAATGCGAAATACGCGAGTAGAGGTGAGCGCATCAAATGCAGCTTGCGGCTGCACTGCCTTGTCGATAGTGGCCAATACTTCGCGTATCGTTGATTGTAGCCCCAGAGCTCTTTCTGTTGGCGTCATGCCGTCACTGGTACGGATCAGTAATGGGTCTTCAAACACTTCTCGCAAGCGCCTTAAACCATTACTCATAGCTGGTTGGCTTAAGCCGAGTTGGTTGGCAGCTTTAGTAACGTTACGCTCTTTTAACAGGGCGTCCAAATAAACCAATAAATTAAGGTCAACGCGATCAATGCTCATATTCAACTCCATTAAGGTCAAGTCTGCCTAATAGTTAGACACTCAGGGGTTATTCATTTTTATAATAGTAAAGTTTCACGCCATAAATACAACAAATTATGTCATGAGAAGCTTTATCTGTCGAGGCTTTTGCATTGCCTGTGTATGCGTTCCACTTTGCTATTTGTTTGATGAATAATAGGCATAACGTTTGGTGGCTATTATAACCCCGTATACCGTTCTAAAATGGGCGTCTGTTAAGTAATGCACCACCCCTGTATTACCTCATTTTATAGTCTAATAATAACCTCACAAACCAAGGAAATGTCATGTCTCAATACCAAGACGATATTCAAGCTGTTGCTAATCTGAAGGCTGCCCAGGGCAGTGCTTGGGATGCCATTAATCCAGAATCTGCAGCTCGAATGAAAGCCCAAAACCGCTTTCAAACTGGGTTAGATATCGCCCGTTATACAGCTGGAATTATGCGTGCAGATATGGCTGTGTTTGATAATGACAAAACTAAGTACACTCAGTCTTTGGGCTGCTGGCACGGTTTTGTAGGTCAACAGAAACTGATTTCTATCAAAAAGCACTTCGGTGGTAAAACTGACCGTCGTTACTTGTACCTTTCTGGTTGGATGGTTGCAGCTCTGCGTTCGGATTTCGGTCCGCTTCCTGACCAGTCTATGCATGAAAAAACTTCTGTAGCTAGCTTGGTTGAAGAGCTTTACACTTTCCTACGTCAGGCTGACGCTCGCGAACTAGGGGGCCTATTCCGCGCGCTCGATGCTGCACGTGAAGCGGGTAATTCGGCTGAAGAAGCTAAAATTCAATATCAGATTGATAACCACGTTACGCACGTTGTGCCAATCGTTGCTGATATCGATGCTGGTTTTGGTAACGCTGAAGCAACTTACCTAATGGCTAAGCAGATGATCGAAGCCGGTGCCTGTGCACTACAGATCGAAAACCAAGTGGCTGATGAAAAGCAGTGTGGTCACCAGGACGGTAAAGTAACTGTTCCTCACGTTGACTTCCACGCTAAAATACGTGCCCTACGTTACGCTTTCCTTGAGCTCGGTGTTGACAATGGTGTTATCGTGGCACGGACTGACTCTGAAGGTGCGGGTCTTACCAAAGAAATCGCTGTTGTAAATGAGCCTGGCGATGCTGGAGATACCTACAACTCTTACCTAGACGTTCAAGAAATCGACGTAGCAGACATGGCTGAAGGAGATGTTGTCTTTAACCGTGGTGGCAAGCTAGTACGTCCTATGCGTCTACCTTCTGGTCTATACCAGTTCCGTGAGGGTACTGGCCATGAGCGCTGTGTATTTGACTGTATCGGTGCTATTAACGCCGGTGCCGACCTTCTTTGGATTGAGACTGCTGTACCAACAGTACACGAAATCAAAGGCATGATGGACGATGTTCGTAAAGTACACCCAGATGCTAAGTTGGTTTACAACAACTCCCCATCTTTCAACTGGACGCTAAACTTTCGTCAGCAGGCTTATGACGCAATGGTTGAAGCTGGTAACGATGTTTCTGCCTACGAGCGTGCTAACCTAATGAGCGCCGAGTACGATGAAACTGAACTTTGTGCTGTTGCGGATGAACGTATTCGTACTTTTCAGGCTGATACTGCACGAGAAGCGAATGTATTCCACCACTTGATCACGCTACCGACTTACCACACTACTGCGTTGTCTGTAGACAACCTAGCGAAAGAGTACTTTGGTGAGCAAGCCATGCTTGGTTACGTTAAGAAGGTTCAGCGTGAAGAGATTCGTCAAGGTATCGCATGTGTTAAACATCAAAATATGTCTGGTTCAGACATGGGTGATGACCACAAAGAATACTTTGCTGGTGAAAACGCTCTTAAAGCTGGCGGCGCTAACAACACGTCCAGCCAGTTTGGCTAAGACTGGTTTCTAGTGCTTGCTTAGGCGTCGCTAGGAACTTAAGTACTTGGCATATATAAGCGGCCCCTATGTTAAAGGTGTCGCTTTTTTTATGGGAAATTTCTAACGCCTTTCGTAACACACCAGCAGCTTTATACGTTAGAATTCAAGCAGCCTTATGCTGCAAGCTAATGAAGTGATTTTGAATATGACTACACCGACTTTTCTGCAAGATTCTAAATATTTATTGACCAAACAAGGGTTTGCTGCCAGTAACACATGGTATCACGGCACTTCATCAGCGCTAATCGGCTCAATCAAAGAACATGGTTTGAAACGTTCCGGTGACCAAGTCCTAAAAGCTGCTGCCAAAAAAACCATGGCAACCATCGGTAATCATTATACTGAATCCGTTGAACCTGTTTTTTTAACACAAAGTAAAGAGCTGGCTTATTACTGGGCGCAGCAGGCCATTAGAAACCGCAGTGTAAGAATTGAAGGCACAGAACTTCCCGCTGTAATTGCAGTGAATTTACCAGAAGCCCTGAATAGTAAAGTTAAACCAGACGTTGGCGCAGCAAGCCTGTTATTAGTTAAAGAGGGTGAGAAATTCATGGCGTTTTTAGCAGGCATTTACTTAGAAAATAACTTTGAAACTCCTAATATTGATCTAATGAAAGCGGACCGTTTAGAGTATTTAAATAAATTAGGCATGGCTTATTACGATGCGGATATTGATGCCTCCCTCTTAGGCATCGTCTAAATTTTAAAACTACAGAAGTGGCCCTTGTCCAACTACGAGGAACAAGGTACCCTTTTGTTTATACTGAGATATTTCTTGGGGATGATTGGATGATGCAGGAACAAAGGCATGGCTTGTCCAAAGGGTTTGACGCTGTTATTGATGCCTGGTTAATAGAACGGCAAGCGTTATTAACTCAATTTGTAGCTCTGCCTCAGATGAGTGTGTCCGATGACGTGGTGCAGATGCTGCATACCTTTTGTGAGGCTATGGTGGATTACAGTTCTCGTGGCCACTTTAACGTCTATGAACAACTACTTCGGCATATATCCGAACACAATGCTCAGCGCCTTGATATGGCCAATGTTCTTCTTGGAAAAATTCACGATACAACAGACAGAATTATTATTTTTGATGACGAATATGGTGCTGTTGAAAAACTTTCGATTCAAGATATTGGCCACTTTAGTGGCCGTTTATCGCGACTGGGAGAGGTGCTTAGTGAGCGTTTTAATCACGAAGATGAGCTCATGGGCTGGGTTCAAGAAACCTTACCTTAGTTTGCCACTAGTCTCATTTTTGAAGGGGGAGTTGTGACACAATTTAAACAAGTGGGCCTTATTGGAAGGTTGCATAGCCCTGCAGTTATAGAAACTCTGCATCGGGTAATAAAGTGCCTTAATCAAAGTCAATGTGACGTCTGGGTAGACGAACGTATAGTTGGCTCCCTGAATAAAGAACAGCTTGCTAGCGCTACTTATGGCACTGGTGATCGCCATTTTTTAGGCCAACAGTGTGATTTGGTCATTGTTGTTGGCGGTGACGGAAGTATGCTGTCTGCAGCGCGTATTATGGCCACCTATGGCGTAGCTGTGATTGGTATTAACCGGGGTAAATTAGGGTTTCTAACCGACATCGCACCTGATCAGGTAGAGGTTTCTCTCGAGGCTGTATTAGCGGGCAGCTTTGAAATCAGTAATCGCTTTATGCTGTCTGCTCATGTGTTGCGTAATGGTGAAGAAGTAGGCCGCGGTAGTGGTCTGAATGACATCGTATTACATCCTGGTAAATCGGCAAGAATGTTGGCGTATGATTTATCAATTGATGGCACTGCCGTTTATTTTGATCGTGCTGATGGCTTAATTATAGCCACTCCAACAGGCTCTACAGCCTATGCACTCTCGGCTGGGGGTCCCATTATGCACCCTGGGTTAGATGCCATTGCTCTTGTTCCCATGAACCCGCACAACCTCAGTAGCAGGCCTCTAGTGGTCGCTGCCAATGCAGAACTAGAAATTCTTATCGGCGAAGATAATAGTACACAACCAATTATAAGTTGTGATGGGCAAGTGCATATAGTGTGTGAACCGGGTGATCGGGTGCATATACAGCGCCATGAGGCGCAACTTAAAGTATTACATCCCTTAGGGCACCACTTTTATGACCGCTGCCGTAGCAAGTTAGGATGGCATGCCCGCGCTAGTGATGATGGCCAATGATTCTTCTGCAAAAATTTTCTGCTAATGCAGATCTCACTCTGGTAACCCAAACATTATGGCGACACAAAGTGCCTCATCGGGTGCGTTTTGTTACCGGTGAGCAACAATTGTGGTTGCAGGATTCGCAGCATTACGGCTTGGCTCAGACGCTCATACAACAGGTGGAACAGGGCAGTGCTGCAGGCGAGAAGGCGGCCTCGGCAGGTCTGTTAAACTCATCTGTTATAGCTGACGAAGCACTATCTACCAATGGTGTTAAGGCGTGGTTTAAGTCAACCCCAATTACGGTTATGGTGCTTATAATTACGCTATTGGTGGCGCTCTTTTCTCAACTGGGTAGTCAGTTAGAAGCAGTTGCTTGGTTTAGCTTCTTTCCTTTAGTGTTAGACACCCAAGCGTACCTTGTGACTGGGTTTGATCACCTGTGGCTGCAACCGTGGCGGTTGATCAGCCCAATGCTGCTGCATTTTGGTTGGTTGCATCTGGTCTTCAATGTGTTGTGGTGGCTAGATTTAGGGCGCCGCATAGAGCGCCAATCAAAGTTACTTTTAGTGGCGTTGTTATTGGTCACAAGTTTGGCTGCTAATGTGGCGCAAGCATGGCAAGTGGCCAGTTTATTTGGTGGTTTGTCAGGTGTTATTTATGGTCTGCTCGGGTACATATGGGTGATGGATCGTTATAATCCTGTTCGGTATCATCTGCCTCAAAACATTCTGATCTTTATGTTGTTATGGCTACTTT
>DCAT01000023.1:0-224 GCA_002312935.1 Oceanospirillaceae bacterium UBA1126
ACATAGAAATGATTCGAGAGCTTGGGTTTTGTTCGGGCATAGAAAACTATTCACATTACCTGTCTGGTCGTAAGCCTGGCGAGCCACCACCTACGCTATTTGATTATTTGCCAGCAGAGGCTTTGTTGGTCATGGATGAGTCTCACGTGAGCGTGCCGCAACTAGGTGCTATGTACAAAGGTGACAGGTCGCGCAAAGAAACACTGGTGCAGTATGGCTTTAGA
>DCAT01000023.1:565-10785 GCA_002312935.1 Oceanospirillaceae bacterium UBA1126
GATAATAGGCCCATGAAGTTTGAAGAGTGGGAAGACATTGCGCCACAAAAGATTTTTGTTTCAGCTACACCTAGTGTGTATGAAAATGAACATGCCGACTGCATAGTAGAGCAGGTGGTCAGACCTACAGGCTTAATCGATCCGCCTATTGAGATACGTCCAGCCACATCTCAAGTAGATGATTTGATGTCTGAAATCAATATTCGCGCTGCTAAAGATGAGCGTGTGTTAGCCATTGTGTTAACTAAGCGCATGGCTGAAGACTTAACAGATTATTTGCATGAGCACGGTATTAGAGTGCGCTATTTACACTCAGACATCGATACTGTGGAACGGGTAGAAATAGTGCGAGACCTTCGCCTTGGTGAGTTTGACGTATTGGTAGGCATAAACCTATTACGAGAGGGCTTAGATATGCCTGAAGTATCTTTGGTGGCTATTCTAGATGCAGACAAAGAAGGCTTTTTGCGTTCAGAGCGTTCGCTTATTCAAACCATAGGCCGAGCTGCACGAAACTTAAATGGTAGGGCTATTTTGTATGCTGAAAAGATTACTGGCTCCATGCAACGCGCTATGGACGAGACGGATCGTAGGCGTGATTTGCAGATAGAACACAACAAAATAAATAACATCACACCTAAAGGTGTGGTTAAGTCTGTGCAAGACATCATGGAGGGTGCTTACACGCCAGGCTCTGGTAAAAACAAAGGTAGTAAGTCTGGTAAGAAGGCAGATCAAGATAATTTAGATTACACCACCGATAGTGAGCTACTCAATAGCAAGCAGCTGGCTAAGCTTATAGGCAAAACTGAAGATGCTATGTATGAAGCGTCGAAAAACTTAAAGTTTGAGCAAGCAGGTCGCTACCGTGATCAGTTGCATCACCTTAAAATCCAGATGATGAGCCGTTAAGTGCCCGTTAACTGCCGCTAGTGGGGTGCAAATAAAGCTCAGCTTCGGCGCTTACCGCTTTAGTGGTGGCGTCGAGAACGTCCCTATATTGCGTTAAATCTTCTAAAGTGTGCCTAGAGGTAGACGTAGCGATTGAGATGGCGCCCATCACTTGGCCTGATGACGTTAAAATAGGTGCGGCGATGCTAATGATGCCGTTTTCGTGTTCTTCTTTGTCATAAGCCACCCCTTCACGTTTAATAGTGATTAACTCGTCCAGTAAAGCTTCTTTGTTTGTGATTGTGGTGTTGGTAAACTTTATATATGTTTGCCTTTGCAGCGCATAGTCTTGTCGTTCTGGTTGCATATAAGCCAGCATCACCTTGCCCACTCCAGTGCAGTGGGCTGGCGCAATGCGCCCAACTTGGGCTAGTGTTTCAAAGCGCTGTGACGTATGGCGCTTGTCTATAAAGAGCACTTGTCCATTTTCAATTTGGGCCAAATGCACAGTTTCACCTACTTCACTAGCCAATTGGTTCAAATAAGGCGATGCGATAGGCCCTAAGGAAGCTTGTTTCCAAGCATGATGCGCAAGGCGAACTAAACGCATACCAAGGGAATACTTCTGGCTTTCTGCATCATAGCTGAGCATTGCCTGGCTGGTCATAGTTTGCAGCAAACGGTAGGTGGTCGCTTTTGGAAAAGGGCTCAAAGCTAAAATATTATTGAAACGCAAAGACTGCTCGGCATCTGCAATAATATCCAGCATAAGTAGGGCCTTGCCTACGGTTCCATCTTTTAGCGCGTGGTTCATTGTGGTGTTAATTTTCTTGTGTGGGTCATAGTAAGCGCCAACATAAATACAAATTCCATATAGTGAGACTTCGTAGGCTAGCAGTTTGTTTTTAAGCTGGCAATTGTTTTACGCTGCTTCGGTAACGCTCATAAGCGTTACACCACAGCCATTTACGCCGCCTGCAGTATTAAACATAGCTACTGTAGTGTTGTTAGTTAATTAATGGGTCTCAAGAGTACGTCTTGATGACCACTATAAAGATGCCTTTGTGTTGACTAAGGCTGAAATGTTAACGAATACGTAACTCTGTTTGAGTGTCAAATAGCATCACTTCGTCTATGTCTAACGCTAGATTAATGGTTTCCACGCCACGTTCTAGAACACTACCGCGCTGCTCTATAATAAGCTTTTCACCAGTGCTTGTTTGCAAGTGCACGTAGGATACGCCGCCCAAATGTTCAATAATATCGACCTTAAACGGATTTGAATGCTCACTTTCTACAAAATGCTGAGGGCGAATACCAACCAACAGTTTTGTACCGTCTGCAGGAAGGGTTGCCCGAGATGGCACTGCTATATTATTTAACCCAGGCACCTTTATTTTGCCTTCTTCTACAACAGCGCCTAAAAAGTTCATGCCTGGGGAGCCGATGAAGCCTGCAACAAATTTGTTAACTGGGTTGTTGTATAGTTCTAGTGGAGAGCCTACTTGTTCAATTTTTCCAGCCCTTAGCACTACGATCTTATCAGCCATGGTCATGGCTTCTACTTGATCGTGGGTGACATAAATCATGGTTGCGCCTAGCTCTTTGTGAAGATGAGCAAGTTCAACACGCATTTCTACTCTTAATTCGGCGTCTAAGTTAGACAGTGGCTCATCAAACAAAAACACTTCTGGGCCACGCACAATGGCGCGACCAATGGCAACGCGCTGGCGCTGACCACCTGACAACGCACGTGGCTTGCGGTCAAGGTAAGGGTTTAGTTGTAATATGTTAGAAGCGTGATCTACTTTTTTGATGATTTCAAGCTTAGGCACCTTATTCATTTTAAGCCCAAAGCTCATGTTTTCTCTTACGGTCATGTGCGGGTACAGCGCATAGGTCTGAAACACCATAGCCACACCGCGCTCTGAGGGGTCTGTTGTCGTAACATCACGCTCACCAATACTAATGTTGCCTGAAGTAATGTCTTCTAACCCAGCAATCATGCGAAGAAGAGTGGACTTTCCGCACCCAGAGGGGCCCACAAAAACACAAAAATCACCCGCTTCAATATGTAAGTCCACCCCATGGATAACACGGATGTCATCGTAGTTTTTGGTGGCATTGATTAGAGAAACGCTAGACATGGTTATAACCCTTTTGTGTTTACTTCGTAGAAGATGTGGCGATGTCACTTTATCTCTATCTAATGTAGTCTCTAATGCAGCCTACAGCTCAGATAACCATGTTATCTGACTCTTTATTATATTAATACGGATCTAGAATAGTGATTTTAGAGCTGTATAAAACGAGAAAGTGTTTGACAAAACCACCTTCTCATATTTATTATTCCATTGCAATAATTGAAAACAGATTCCATTATCTGGAACTTAATAACAACGGAGAACCACAATGTTGCATAATAAAAAAACTTTAGCTGCTCTTTTTGCTGCGGCTTCTATGATGTCTGTAAACGCATTTTCGGGCGAATTAGTAATCAATACTGATACGTCTGATCCAGCTCCAAAAGCGGCTTTTGACACTTTAATCGCTGGCTTTGAAGCAGAAAATCCTGACGTGAATGTCACATGGAATTTATTCGATCATGAAGGTTACAAAACCTCCATCCGTAACTTCCTTACCGCAGACGCACCCGACTTGGCCAACTGGTATGCTGGCAACCGGATGTTGCCATACGTAAATGCTGGATTATTTGAGCCAGTAGATGATGTATGGGCAGCTAACGGATTGAACGAATCCCTCTCTTCTGCAGCGGCTTCAATGACCATTGATGGTAAGAAGTGGGGCGTACCTTACACTTATTACAACTGGGGTGTTTATTACCGCACAGATATATTTGAGCAGAACAACATTACAGTGCCTACTGACTGGGCTAGCTTTATGGCCGCTGGTGAAACTCTTAACGCTGCTGGCATTACGCCTATTACCATTGGTACTAAGTACTTATGGACTGCGGCAGGCGTATTTGATTACCTGAACTTGCGTACCAACGGTTATGACTTCCATATGGCGTTGACTAAGGGTGAAGTGTCTTGGACTGATGACCGTGTAAAAGCCACTATGGCTAACTGGAAAGAATTAATAGATGCAGATTTCTTCCTTGAAAATCATGCAGCTTATTCTTGGCAGGAAGCCTTGGCGCCAATGATACAAGGCAAAGCTGCCATGTATGTTATGGGTAACTTTGCTGTAGAGCCATTGCGTGACGGTGGCTTAACTGATGACCAGTTAGGCTTCTTCCAGTTCCCTATGATTGACTCTAGCGTGCCTATGGCCGAAGAAGCACCTACGGATACAATGCACATCCCTGCGAACGCAAAAAACAAGGTAGACGCGAAGCGTTTCTTGGCGTATCTGGCGCGTGCAGACGTTCAGTCTGAAATGAATGCGACTATGGGTCAGTTACCTATTAACAGTGGCTCTACTGTTTCTGATGACAAATTCCTACAGGCTGGCTACGAGATGCTGTCTAATACTGATGGTGGTATTGCCCAGTTCTTCGACCGTGATGCACCTGCAGAAATGGCTTCAGCCGGTATGGAAGGCTTCCAAGAGTTTATGGTTAAGCCTGAACGCCTAGATACTATCCTTAAGCGTTTAGAAAAAGTACGTAATCGTGTTTATAAGTAAATAGATCACGTGCTGCCAGCTTCTGTTTACCCTAGTGTTACTAGTGTAATTTTTTAAACAGGAGCTGGCTTTTTCTATTGCAGTTGAAGACTCTATTAAGGATAAGTCTATGAGAGACTATTGGCGTATTAATCAGCAGCGTTTGGCGCCTGTGCTGTTTCTGATGCCAGGGCTACTGATGTTTGTAGTCTATGTCGTTATTCCAATCTTCCAGTCTGTCAATATAAGCTTTTATGCTTGGGATGGCTTGGGTGAGAAAGAATATGTGGGCATCGCAAACTATGTAGAGCTGATGGATGATGAAGCGTTTTATACTTCTATAAAGAACAATGTTATTTGGTTAGTGCTGTATATGCTGGCCATTCCTGCTGGCTTGTTCGTGGCTTTATTTCTTAATCAAAATGTTAGAGGGATTCGTATTTACAAATCTCTTTTCTTTTTTCCCTTTGTTATTTCGCAAGTAGTCGTAGGCCTAGTATTCTCTTGGTTTTATGACCCAAGCTATGGTTTATTTAACAAAGTATTAGGTTTTTTTGGTGCAGACCCGATGGCGATATTGGCCGATGAAGATTGGGTTACCTACGGTATTATTATTGCTGGATTATGGCCTCAAACGGCCTACTGTATGATTTTATATTTAACGGGCTTAAATGCTGTAGATAGCGAGCAAATTGAAGCCGCCCGTTTAGACAATGCCAAGGGATTAAAATTGTTGTGGTACATCATTTTACCACAATTACGCCCTGCCACTTTTATAGCCATGGTGGTGACCATCATCGGCGCATTACGTAGTTTTGATTTAGTATCTATTATGACCAACGGAGGCCCTTGGGGCTCTAGCCGCGTGTTGGCGTTTTATATGTACGAGCAAGCGTTTTCTGAATATGGTTTTCGGATGGGCTATGGTGCTGCTATTGCTGTGGTGTTGTTAGCTATTATGATGATTTATATCGTTGGCTTTCTTTATAAAATGTACCGAGATGAGAGAGGCTACTAAATATGTTTCCAAGACCTATTGAAAAAGCGACTCCTCCCGCCCGAGCGCTTTATAAAATTGCTTTACCGATTGCTTTAATCATCTGGCTGCTGCCTTTATTAGCGGTAGCATTAACTTCCTTGCGATCTCAAGCTGATATATTAAATGGTAACTATTGGGGCTGGCCTACGTCGTTTAACATGTTGGAAAACTACACGGCGATATTTGAAAATACTCCTATTGGGCAGTATATTTTTAATTCCTTTAGGGTCACCATCCCGACAGTAATAGGCGCTGTGGCCTTATCCTGTATGACTGGCTTTGCCTTAGCTGTGTACAAATTTAAAGGCAATTTACTGTTGTTCTTTCTGTTTGTAGCAGGCAACTTTGTGCCATTTCAAATTCTTATGGTGCCGGTGCGAGATTTTACCGTTAACTTAGGTATTTATAACACTATTAGTGGCTTAGCTTTGTTTCATATCGCTTTTCAAACGGGTTTTTGCACGTTGTTTATGCGCAACTTTATCAAAGCTTTGCCATTTGAGTTAATAGAAGCGGCCCGTGTGGAAGGGGTGAGTGAAATACGTATTTTTTGGTATGTGGTATTGCCGCTGATGAAGCCTGCTATCGCTGCGTTATCAGTACTCATTTTTACCTTTATTTGGAACGATTATTTTTGGGCTACGGTGCTTACTCAAGGAGCAGACACACAGCCTATAACAGCCGGCTTGAAGTCTCTTAATGGTCAATGGCTTTCCTCTTGGCATTTGATTTCTGCAGGCTCTATTTTGGCGGCTATGCCCCCTGTAATCATGTTCTTCCTAATGCAGCGACACTTTATTGCTGGCCTCACTTTGGGTGCAGTGAAATAATGCAAACCTGGCGCTTGGATGATAGTGCACAAACCATTGTTGTTGCAGCAATAAACAACAACATGGCTTTTGTTGCTTATTGGGGTGCAGTGTTGCCGGAGCATGAGGATGTAAATCAGTTAGTTAAAGCTCAAGTGCGTGACCTCACAGGTGGCATGATAGATCAAAATGCTCCAGTGTCGTTGTGCCCTGTCGAAGGTAATGCCTTTTCTGGTATGCCAGCACTGATCGCTAGTGATGCTTTGGGGACGGCTTTAATGCCTCGCTTTACCTTGCAACACGCCTGCTATAAAACACAAGCTTTAGAGCTTATCTATAATGATGTAGATTTAGGCCTAACCTACACGGCAAGTATCAGCCTTGCCATAGACGGCCTATGGCAACTGTCTTCTAATCTCCAATCTGTGGGCGATATCCAAGTGCATTGGTTGGCTGCACCGGTATTGCCAGTGGCAGATAAAACCCCACGCGCATTGGAGTTTGGTGGCCGCTGGTGTGGTGAATTTAAGCTCACTGAAAGCAGCTTTGGTCCTAGTGCATTGGTGCGTGAAAACCGGACAGGCCGATCTGGTCATGAACACTTTCCAGGTTTAATAACAGCTTCCCAAGGGGCTAATTATTGCCAAGGTGACGTTTATGCTTGGCATTACGGTTGGTCTGGTGGCCATAAAATGGTGGCAGAACAGCTTCCAGATGGCCGCAGGCAGGTGCAGTTCGGCCATGTGTCTCACTCTTACCGGGGCGTGGCAAAAACATTTTCTAGTGCTAAGCAATATATTGGCTTTAGTGCACATGGCATAAATGGGGTAAGCGTGCCCCTACAAAAATATGTGCGTGAAAAATTATTGCCTCGTGAGCTGCTGAAAAAGCCTAGGCCTGTGCACTACAATTGCTGGGAAGCTATCTATTTCGATCACGATGTTGAGCTGCTACAAGATTTAGCGAGCCGCGCTGCAAGCCTTGGTGCCGAGCGTTTTGTGCTCGATGATGGATGGTTTGGACAGCGTGATGATGACACCACTGCTTTGGGTGATTGGGACCTTGATTTACGAAAGTACCCCCAAGGACTAACGCCTCTTATTGACCACATTGAGTCTTTGGGCATGGGTTTTGGCTTGTGGTTTGAGCCTGAAATGGTGAGCGAAAATTCTCAGTTGTATCGGGCTCATCCAGAATGGGTGTTAGGTCATGCCACACAAACCCGTGGCCGTCAGCAATTAGTGTTGAACATGGCCTTGGCGTCAGTACAAGAGTATCTGTATGACAAGGTAAGCCAGATGCTGGCTAATAATGCAATTGAATACATAAAATGGGACCATAACAGAGTGTTGCCATTTGCTGACGTGGCCCAAACTCAAGCTGTTTATAATCTTTTAGCGCGCCTTAGATCTGTATTTCCTCATGTGGAAATTGAATCATGCAGCTCTGGTGGTGGTCGTATTGATTATGGCATTTTACAACACACACAAAGGGTATGGTTATCTGATAGTAATGATGCCCTTGAGCGTTTGCGAATTCAGCATCAAGCCGCTACTTTTTTACCCGCCATTATTACTGGAAGCCATGTTGGCCCTCGCTGCTGTCATACCAGTGGAAGGGTGCACAGCATGAACTTTAGGGCTTGGGTAGCTGCCCAGCGCCACATGGGCATGGAAATGGATCCTCGCGAGCTTAGTGTTGCAGAAGCTAGCCAATTGCTTAGGGTAGTGAATTGGTGGAAACAACAGCGAAGTTGGTTGTTAGCTGCAGATATTTTACGCCTAGACAGCAGTGATGAGGCTGTTCTAGCAGAGCAACACTTGGCTGCCAATGGTGAGCAATTTGTAGTGTTTGCCGGAGTTGCAGATAGTAGTGTGCAGATAAGCCCTAGGCCATTGCTGTTAACTGGTTTGGATGAACAAGCGCTTTATGAAATTGATTTAGTAAACCGTGACGAATTGGTTAACTTATCACGGGGCGAAATGGCTATTAAGGTGGATACACTAACCCTCAGTGGAAGCTATTTAATGAACTATGGTGTCACCCTACCTTGGCAGTTTCCTAACGCCATGTGGGTATTAAAAGGAAAGCGATTATGAAAAAGCCAAGACGTAGCCAAGCCTGGTATGGGGGCGCTGATAAAGATGGGTTTATTCATCGCAGTTGGATGAAAAATCAAGGTTTTCCAGACCATGTGTTTGACGGGCGCCCCATTATTGGCATTTGTAATACGTGGTCAGAACTTACTCCGTGCAACTCAGGTTTGCGTGACTTGGCAGAAGGGGTGAAGCGTGGTGTATGGGAGGCGGGTGGTTTTCCAGTTGAATTTCCTGTAATGAGTTTGGGTGAAACCCAGATGAAGCCGACAGCCATGATGTTTCGTAACCTATTGGCAATGGACGTAGAAGAGTCTATTCGTGCCTATGGCATTGATGGCGTAGTATTGCTTGGTGGGTGTGACAAAACTACACCAGGTCAGTTAATGGGAGCGGCTTCTGTAGACATACCCACCATTGTTGTTAGTTCTGGCCCGATGCTTAATGGCAAGTGGAAAGGCAAAGACATAGGCTCTGGCACTGACGTTTGGAAGTTTTCGGAGTCTGTTCGCGCTGGAGACTTAAGTTTAAAAGAATTTATGGATGCAGAAACAGGTATGAGCCGCTCTAAAGGGGTGTGCATGACCATGGGTACTGCCTCTACTATGGCTTCTATTGTAGAGGCGATGGGTATGTCCTTGCCTACTAATGCAGCATTGCCTGCCGTAGACGCTCGGCGCATGGCATTAGCTCATATGACTGGCAAACGTATTGTTGAAATGGTTGAAGAAGACCTAAAGCCCTCTGATGTGATGACCAGGGAAAGCTTTGAAAATGCTATTTGTGCCAATGCGGCCGTGGGTGGCTCTAGTAACGCAGTGATCCACTTGCTCGCCATTGCAGGGCGAGTGGGCATTGATCTGGACTTAGATGCATTTGAACTAGGGGGTAGTGTGCCCTTGTTGGTTAATTGCATGCCGTCGGGACAATACTTAATGGAAGACTTCTGTTATGCCGGCGGTATGCCAGCAGTAATGTCAGAAATTAAGACTTTGTTAAAACCGGCTAAGACTATTTTGGGCCGTGATATAAGCACTTATTATGAGGGTGCAGAGTGTTACAACCGGGATGTGATTTATGCCTTTGATAACCCTCTAAAGCCTGCGGCTGGGTTGCGTGTTTTACGCGGTAACTTGGCAGAGAATGGCGCTATTATTAAACCGTCTGCAGCAACCAAAGAATTGCTCGAACATGAAGGTGAAGCCTATGTTTTTGAAACCATAGAAGAGCTTAAAGCCACTATTGATGATCCAGACTTACCGGTGACTAAAGACTCCATTTTGGTGCTTAAAGGCTGTGGCCCTAAAGGCTATCCGGGAATGCCAGAAGTAGGCAATATGCCCATCCCTGGCAAGCTTATTACGCAAGGTGTTAAAGACATGGTGCGGGTTTCTGATGCCCGTATGTCCGGCACTGCCTTTGGCACTGTGGTGTTGCACGTTAGCCCTGAAGCGCAAGTTGGTGGCACATTGGCTTTGGTTAAAACAGGTGACCTCATTCGGTTGTCGGCCAGTAAAGGCGAACTGGAATTGCTCGTAGATGAAGCTGAATTAGCTAAGCGTCGCGCGCAGTGGCTGCCAGAACCACCACATTATGTACGGGGGTATGCCAAACTGTATATTGATCATGTGATGCAGGCAGAACATGGCGCTGATTTTGACTTTTTAGTGGGTAAAGACACGCGTCCAGTTACAAGGGAGAGCCACTAATGGAGCGCACTGCTATTTATCCTGACTTAGCTGGTAAAAGTGTATT
>DCAT01000030.1:0-15031 GCA_002312935.1 Oceanospirillaceae bacterium UBA1126
AAAATTTCATTGCCTACGCCGATCATGGCGGGGGTTCGCACCCCTACGCGCCAGTTTAGCTCGTGCGTACTGATTGAGTGTGGCGATTCGTTAGACTCTATCAACGCCACATCTTCCGCTATTATTAAGTATGTTAGCCAGCGTGCAGGCATCGGTATTAATGCGGGTCGTTTGCGTGCCCTAGGTAGCCCTATTCGAGGAGGAGAAGCCTTCCACACAGGGATGATTCCATTCATTAAGCACTTTCAAACAGCGGTTAAGAGCTGTTCACAAGGCGGTGTTCGCGGCGGTGCAGCCACTCTGTTTTACCCTATTTGGCACTTAGAAGTAGAGTCTTTGTTGGTGTTAAAAAACAATCGCGGCGTAGAAGAAAACCGTGCCCGTCATATGGATTATGGAGTTCAATTTAACCGGTTAATGTACACACGCTTGATTAAGAGTGGCAATATTACCTTATTCAGTCCCTCTGATGTGCCTGGCTTATACGACGCCTTCTTTGCTGATCAAGATGAGTTTGAACGACTGTACGATATTTATGAGGCCGACGATACTATCCGTAAGCGCACAGTTAAAGCGGTTGACTTATTTAGTAAGTTTGCCCAAGAACGCGCTCAAACAGGTCGTATCTACCTGCAAAACGTAGATCACTGTAATACTCGTAGTGCTTTTGACCCTAAAAAAGCACCGGTACGTATGAGTAACTTGTGTCTAGAGATTACTTTGCCAACGGCGCCGTTAGATAGTATTGGTGACGCAAGCGGTGAAATCGCTTTGTGCACTCTATCAGCCTTTAACTTGGGTGCATTGGATAATCTGAGTGAATTAGAAAATTTGTCAGACCTTATTGTTCGTGCCTTAGATAGCCTACTCGATTACCAAGAATACCCGGTACCAGCGGCCTATGAAGCCAGTATGAAGCGCCGCACATTAGGTGTTGGTGTCACTAACTTTGCTTATTACTTGGCGAAAAATGGTGCTAAGTATTCTGACGGTTCAGGTAATGCGCTCACCCATCGTACATTTGAAGCAGTACAGTATTACCTGTTACAAGCCTCTAGCCGTTTAGCACAAGAGCAGGGTGCATGTCCTGCCTATGGTGACACGTTCTACGCCCAAGGCATTATGCCAATTGACAGCTACAAGAAAGATATTAACAAGTTTTGTGCTCAGGAATTGTTGCTAGATTGGGACGCTTTACGCCAGCAGATTAAAGACCATGGCTTGCGTAATAGTACTCTAACAGCGCTGATGCCCTGCGAGACTTCTAGCCAAATTACCAATAGCACTAATGGCATTGAACCTCCTAGGGGCTATGTGAGTGTGAAAGCCAGTAAAGATGGAATTCTTAAGCAAGTAGTGCCTGAATTTAAACGGTTACGTAATTCGTATGAGTTACTTTGGAGTATCCCAAGTAACGAAGGTTACTTGCAGCTTGTTGGTATTATGCAGAAATTTGTTGATCAGTCTATTTCTGCTAATACCAATTATGACCCTGCTCGCTTTGATAATGAAAAAGTGCCCATGAAACTCTTACTAAAAGACCTACTTACCGCCTATAAGTATGGTGTTAAGACCTTGTATTACCATAACACCCGCGATGGTGCTAATGATGATCAAGATGATGACTGTGAAAGCGGTGCTTGCAAACTTTAGTGAGCAGCACCCTAGAAAACCTTTAGATATAACTGTACACCTACGAGATACTCATGGCCTATTCCACCTTCAATAAGGTTAAAAACGACGCGTTAAAAGAGCCTATGTTCTTTGGTCAAAATGTTAATGTTGCCCGTTATGACCAACAGCGTCACCCTATTTTTGAAAAGTTGATTGAAAAACAATTGTCCTTCTTCTGGCGCCCAGAAGAAGTTGATTTATCGAGTGACCGTAAAGATTTTATGGCCATGGCAGAGCACGAACGGCATATATTTTTGAGTAACCTGAAATACCAAACGCTGCTTGATAGCGTTCAAGGTCGATCTCCTAATATTGCATTCTTGCCTGTAGTGTCTCTACCCGAACTTGAAACATGGCTCGAAACCTGGTCGTTTAGCGAAACTGTTCATAGCCGCAGTTACACCCATATTATTCGTAATGTAGTGGATGACCCAAGCATTATATTTGATGATATTGTTGATAACCCAGAGATTGTAAAACGTGCGGAATCAGTGACCCGCTACTATGATTTATTTATAGAGATGTGTGGCCAATATAGCTTGCTTGGAGAGGGCACTCACCAAGTTGATGGTAAAGAGATTGTGGTCAGCTTAAGTGCCCTAAAGCGTCAATTGTACCTCACAGTTGCTTCTGTAAATGTACTGGAAGCAGTGCGCTTTTATGTTAGCTTTGCCTGTAGCTTTGCCTTTGCTGAACGAGCAATTATGGAAGGTAACGCCAAGGTTATTAAACTGATTGCCCGTGATGAAGCCCTGCATTTAGCCGGCACTCAACACATGCTCAACTTAATGGGTAATGGTCAAGACGACCCGGATATGGTCGCCATTGCTGAATCATGTAAAGATGAGGTGGTAGAGATCTTCCGCGAAGCAGCGGAGCAAGAGCGTGAATGGGCTAAATATCTGTTTAAAGACGGCTCAATGATTGGGTTAAATGCTGAAATTCTCAGCGATTATGTTGATTATATAACGAACGTGCGTTTGCGTGGTTTGGGTTTTGATGAAATATTTGACATCCGCAGCAATCCGTTGCCTTGGATGAATGCGTGGTTAGTGAGTGATAACGTGCAGGTTGCTCCTCAAGAAGCTGAGATTAGTTCATACCTTGTAGGTGCTATCGACAGCAACATGGACGACGCAGACTTTGACGATTTTGACCTCTAACGGTCTAGACCCTGTAAACGCTGGTGCTACAATCTATGAGTTCTACAGTCACTGTTAATGACGTGCAGACGTTCTGTTACGGCGAAGAATTTTCTTTGCTGGATAGTATGGAAGAACACCAAATTCCGGTGAGCTATAACTGCCGTGGGGGTTATTGCGGAAGCTGCAAAGTGAAGTTGACCTCGGGTAAGGTTAACTGGGTGCAGGACAGTCTAGTCTCGTTGGAACCCGGCGAAATTTTAGTCTGTTGTTGTGTGCCAGATGGTTCAATTAGTTTGACCATCTAGCCACAAGAGATTGCACTATCTGTTGATTCGCGCGTGCTTAAGGGTGTCTGCAATTAAGAATGCCAATTCTAGTGCTTGGTCTGCATTTAGCCTTGGATCACATGCTGTGTGGTAGCGGTCAGCCAATCCTTCGGCAGTGATATCATGAGCACCACCCATGCATTCAGTCACATTCTGCCCAGTCATTTCAAAGTGAACACCACCCGCGTAAGTGCCTTCTGCAGCATGCACATCAAAAAAGCTCTTCACTTCTCGTAACACATCTTTTACTTGGCGAGTCTTATAGCCAGTGTGGGTTTTGATCGTATTGCCGTGCATGGGATCACTACTCCACAGCACCTTGCGGCCTTCATTTTCAACAGCTCTAATTAGTTCTGGCAAGTAGGTCTCTACTTTGTCCGCACCCATTCTAGCTATAATATTAATGCGACCGGCTTCGTTATCTGGGTTTAAAGTATCCAGTAGGCGCAGCATGTCATCAGCCTTCATCGTGGGCCCAGCTTTAAAGCCTAATGGGTTTTTGACGCCGCGTAAGAATTCCACATGAGCACCGTCCACTTGACGGGTGCGGTCACCAATCCAAAGCATATGAGCAGAGCAATCGTACCAGTCATTAGTTAAGCTATCTTCGCGGGTTAACGCTTGTTCATAGTTTAGCAGCAAAGCTTCGTGAGAGGTGTAAAGGCTAGTTTTGTGCAGTTGTGGTGCATTTTCAGCGTTCAGACCACAGGCACTCATGAAGCTCAAAGAGCGGTCAATCTGGTCTGCCAGATCCTCATAACGAGTGCCAAGAGGGCTGGTGCGCACGAAGTCTTGATTCCATTGATGAACTTTATTTAAATCTGCAAAACCACCTTCGGCGAAAGCTCTTAGTAAGTTTAAAGTAGCAGCTGATTGATTATAGGCTTGCACCAGCCGTTCTGGGTCAGGTACGCGAGCAGCAGAAGTAAACTCTGTACTGTTAATAATATCTCCCCGATAACTGGGAAGTTCAATACCATCAAAAGTTTCATTATCAGAAGATCGTGGTTTAGCAAACTGGCCTGCCATGCGGCCTACCTTAACAACAGGGCAGCTACCTGCAAAGGTTAACACCACTGCCATTTGTAACATAACCTTAAAAGTGTCGCGAATATTGGACGCGCCAAATTCAGCAAAACTTTCTGCACAATCACCACCTTGCAATAAAAAGGCCTTACCTTCAGTGACTTGGGCTAACTGTTTTTTTAATGCTCGAGCTTCGCCGGCAAACACTAAGGGAGGCACTTGAGCAAGTTGTTGCTCAACGCGAGTCACTGCATCTGAATTAGGGTAGTTAGGTTGTTGTAATATTGGGAATTCACGCCAACTGGTTGGAGACCATGGTTTCATTAGAGGAGCCAAAAAAAGGTAGGTTGAGCAATGCCGATGGCAATGCACGAAATTAACCCTAATTTATATCACGCCTACCCGTTAGGTACAATCTGCCTGTGTGGTATTTGTTGCCATTAGAGCGATAGGAACAGTGACTTTGTGCTAATCTAAAGACAGTCTTCAGGCGGTCTCAAGGGCTGGCCTTGCTGGTTTTTCTGTTTAACACCCACCAAAGTAGCGGCAGATGTTTCGCGTGCGGTAACAAGAAAATCCATCATGTATTTGCTATCAGCTTGATCGCTGCGCACTGCAGCATAAAGCGTGCACCAAATGCCAGCTTCAGACATAGGCACAGCGGTCACGTAACCACGACTGCTGTATTCGTCTAATGCCCAGTTTGGTAAAGCGCACACTCCCCGGCCACTCGCTACCAGTTGCATCATCATTACGGTAAGCTCAGCGTGCCGTATAGCTTCAGGTTCGACACCTGCTGGATCTAAAAATTGCACAAATACATCCAACATATCACGGTCAACAGGATAACAAATCAGTGTCTGGTCGGCGATATCTTCTGCTTCTATAAATTTTTTCTTGGCTAAGGCGTGATGGTTACTAACTGCAAGCACAGACTCGTAGCTAAACAGGGGAACATAGCTTATGCCAGGTAAATCCTTTGGGTTAGCCGTTATCACAAGGTCAAGCTCACCACTCCGCAGCGCAGGCAGTGGTGCAAAGTTGAAGCCACTGGCTAAATCAAGTTCTACTTCTGGCCAATCAGCACGGTAACGGTCTAAGCTTGGCATCAGCCACTGAAAACAGCTGTGGCATTCTATGGCAATGTTAAGACGGCCTACAGCACCTGCGGCTAAACGGATGATTTCGCGCTCTGTATTTCGAATCTGTGGCAGTAGGTCATCTGCAAGAAGTAATAACCGCTGTCCAGCGGTAGTAAATTCTACTGGCTTAGTCTTCCTTATAAACAGATCTAAGCCCAGTTTGTGTTCAAGGTCTTTAATTTGATGGGATAAGGCCGATTGGGTAAGAAATACTTTCTCTGCGGCTTCCACCAGGCTTCCCGTTTCTCTGAGGGCAGATAGCGTGCGCAGGTGTCTTAACTCAATCATAGGGCCTGCTTAAGTCTGTGGTTGTAATAATAAAAATTCCATCAATGCTTTTTGAGCATGTAACCGATTCTCAGCCTCATCAAAAACCACGCTGCGTGGATCACTAAACATGTTGTGGCTTATTTCTAAACCTCGGTAGGCTGGCAAACAATGCATGAAAAGAGCGTTCGGCTCTGCCAAGTCCATAAGGGCAGGATTAACTTGATAGTTTTCAAAAGCAGCTTCCCGGGCTTTCTTTTCGTCTTCTTGGCCCATAGAAGCCCATGTATCCGTCACTACCAAATGGCTACCAATAACGGCTCTTTTGGGGTCTTGTATCAGGTGCACGCGTTCAGCATTGTTGGCCATCATCTGTGCATTTGGTAAATAGCCGTCAGGGCATGCTATGTTAAGTTTAAAATCAAACTGTTTAGCGGCATTAATAAATGAATGGCACATGTTATTGCCATCACCAACCCAAGTGACTGTTTTGCCTTTGATGCTGCCGCGGTGTTCAACAAAGGTTTGTATATCAGCTAACAACTGGCATGGGTGGTAGTCGTCAGTAAGGGCATTAATAACAGGAACTTTGGAATGCGCTGCAAACTCGACTACTTCGTCGTGGGAAAACGTGCGAATCATCACCATGTCTACCATGCTTGAGATAACTCTGGCACTATCTTCAATAGGCTCTCCACGGCCTAGTTGGGTATCCCTTGAAGAAAGGAAAATAGCATGCCCTCCCTGCTGAGCCATACCCGCTTCAAATGATACGCGCGTGCGCGTTGATGATTTTTCAAAAATCATGCCTAACACCTTACTGCGAAATGGCTCGTAAGGGGTGTTTGAATTACGAATTTTTTTGAGTTCTATGGCACGCTGAATGACCCAGTTTAGCTCATTAGGGGATAGATCAAGTAGGGTTAAAAAGTGACGTGGAGACGAATTGGTCATGGAAAATGGTCGCGTAAAACGAGAATGATAGGGGTAATGGCTCTTGCTTGCAAATAACTAAGCTAATAAGCGCTATAAATAATCTAGGTTATGGTATTTTTTTGACCAAATAATAACTGACTAAATTGGTAGGATATGTTTATAATTACAGCAATTGAATTACGCAACCATAAATGAGAGAGCTGATAATTATGGACACGATAGCCACTATTAAAGAACAAATCGAAAGCAATGCCATTTTACTTTACATGAAAGGCACGCCTAAATTCCCTCAGTGTGGGTTTTCTTCAAAAACTGTGCAAAACCTAATGAACTGTGGTGAGCGCTTTGCATTCGTTAATATTTTGGAACATCCAGACATTCGTGCCGAATTGCCTAAGTATGCCAACTGGCCAACGTTTCCACAGTTGTGGATTAAAGGTGAACTTGTTGGTGGTTGCGATATCATCACAGATTTAGCAGACTCGGGTGAACTAGCTGAAATGATTAGCGCTGCGGCACCTGCAGAAACAGACCCTGAGTAATTTAAACAACATAAACTAACTAGTATAAAGGAATAGCTATGAGCGTATTAGTCGGCAAGCAAGCCCCAGATTTTACAGTACCAGCGGTATTAGGTGATGGCACTATCGTTGATGATTTTAATCTTTTTGAGGCCATCAAAGGCAAGTACGGTTTGGTGTTTTTCTATCCATTAGACTTCACCTTTGTGTGTCCCTCTGAGCTAATTGCCTTAGACCACCGTATGGATGATTTTAAGGCCCGCGGTGTAGAGGTTATTGGTGTTTCTATTGATTCACACTTTACTCACAACGCATGGCGCAACACGGCTATAAACGATGGTGGTATTGGCCCAGTTAAATACACTTTAGCGGCAGATATGGCGCATGATATTTGTCGTGCTTATGATGTTGAATTAGCTGATGGCAGTAAGGCCTACCGTGGCGCATTCATCATTGACCGTGAAGGCCAGGTCCGTTCGCAAATGGTTAACGATTTGCCTCTAGGCCGCAACATGGATGAATTGCTCCGTTTGGTTGATGCTCTGCAGTTCCATGAAGAGCATGGCGAAGTTTGCCCAGCTGGCTGGACTAAAGGCGACTCGGGTATGAATGGCTCACCTGCAGGTGTAGCTTCCTATCTTGCTGAGAACGCAGACAAGTTATAAGTTTGGTCTTATAAAAAGCCCCGTTAACCTTGAGTTATCGGGGCTTTTTTGTGTACACGATACCCAGTATTGTATCGTGACATCGAAGTTTAATTTCAGTAGCGTCAATAACTGTGCTGATCGTCATTGCATAACCGTATTGGGCTAGTTAAAATTAGACCTAAATTGTTACTGTAGTATCTATTATTTATAAGGCATCTTGAATGGCCCCTATTGCAGCTAAAATGAACCCAAAAGTGACTCAAGCACCGGTTCCTATGCGTTTTGTTGGACCCATAAAAATAAGTGCTCAAGCTAGTTTAGACGCTGCGTGGCAAGATAAAGTTTCGGTGCCACTAGCCACCTACGAAACACCCTTGTGGCATTCAGTAGGCCGAGGTGCAAGGGTGTCTAGTTTATGTGACGAAGGTATTAAAACCACCTTGGTGGACGAGCGCATGACACGCTCTATTTTGCTAGAAGCCAATGACGCAAGCCAGGTTTTACAGGCATGGCGATCTATTCAAACCCGACAAGAAGAAATGCAGGCTATTGTCAGTACAACGAGCCGCTTTGCTAAATTAATTGATATGAACATGCAAATTGTGGCCAATTTGTTGTATCTACGGTTAGAGTTTAAAACAGGAGATGCCTCTGGCCATAACATGGTCACCCAAGCTGCTGATAGTCTTATGCGGTGGGTATTAGATGAATACCCCCAACTCAACTACAGTTCTATCTCTGGTAATTATTGTAGTGATAAAAAAGCCACTGCTGTGAATGGCATTTTAGGCCGTGGTAAATACGTTGTAGCCGAACTAACGGTGCCACGGGATTTATGTGAACGCAAGTTGCTTACAACACCTGAAAAAGTGGTTGATCTTAACATCAAGAAAAACCTACTAGGTACGTTAATGGCTGGTGGCTTGCGCAGTGCTAACGCTCATTTTGCCAATATGTTGCTAGGGTTTTATTTGGCCACTGGCCAAGATGCCGCTAATATTATTGAAGGCTCACAAGGGATGGTGCACGCGGAAGTAAGAGAAGGAGACTTATACTTTTCTTGCACCTTGCCGAATATTATTGTGGGCACTGTTGGCAATGGTAAGGGGTTAGATTTTGTCACAGAAAATTTGGCTAAACTGGGCTGTTCTGAAGATGCTGAAACAGGAGCAAATGCTAGGCGTTTAGCACAAATTTGTGCGGCCACAGTTTTATGCGGTGAGTTGTCTTTGCTTGCGGCGCAAACTAATCCGGGTGAACTCATGCAAGCCCACTTAAAGTTAGAGCGATAAATGAACGATCAAACTAATCGCCGTAAACGGCAACACATCGAAGTTATTGGTCGCGACGAAGGCGTAGAACGCAACGGCCGTTTTTTCGATGCGATACAGTTACAACATCGTGCTATGCCAGAAATCAATTTGAATGACGTCGATCCCAGCATAGAGGTTATGGGCAAGCGCTTGAGCTTTCCCTTGTTAATTTCATCCATGACTGGTGGTGATGATGTTTTGGTGGCTAAGGTTAATCAACATTTGGCTGAAGCCGCGCAAATTACTGGCGTGGCAATGGGGGTTGGTTCACAGCGAGTTATGTTAGAAGATACAGGGGCGCAGGCTAGTTTTGATTTACGTCGCTACGCACCAGATGCGCTCTTATTTGCCAATATGGGAGCTATTCAACTTAACAACGGTATGGCGTCAGCTCAATTACAGCAAGCCATTGATGTGTTATCTGCAGATGCTATTTTTCTTCACTTAAACCCATTACAAGAGGCTGTACAACCAGAGGGTGATACCAATTTCGCTAATTTAGCGCAGGCCATTGGCCATGCACAATCGCAGCTTAATGTGCCGGTGGTGCTCAAGGAAGTTGGCGCGGGCCTCAGTGTGGCAGATATTGAATTAGGCTTACGACACGGTATTAGATGGTTTGACGTTGCAGGACGCGGCGGTACATCATGGGCACGTATTGAACAACAGCGCCGTGAAGACGCGCATACTTTGGGGTTCACGTTGCAAGATTGGGGTATACCTACGCCTTTAGCCATGAAAAACGCTCGTCCATATATGCAGCAAGCAAATTTCATTGCCAGTGGAGGCCTTCGAGATGGGCTAGACTTGGTAAAGAGTGTTATAATGGGCGGCTGTTTGGGTGGTATCGCAAAACCTCTTTTGGTTCCTGCTATGGAATCAACGTCTGCTGTGGTTGATGTCATAGAGGCCTTGAAAAAAGAGTTTGTCACCGCCATGTTCTTATTATCTGCAAGTACTGTAGATGATCTGCATTTAAACGATGCACTAGTGCTTAGTGAAGGTTAATTTGAGACATTTATACTTTATTAAGTTTGTAGTAGGGAAGATTGAGAAGTTATATGCCCGTTGGTATTGATGATATAAGTTTTTACACCACTAACTTTAGCTTAGACCTGCAAGAGTTAGCGGACAACAACGGCTCCAATGCCGCCAAATATACTGTTGGTATAGGCCAAGAGCGTATGAGTGTGCCCGGTGCTGACGAAGACGTAGTGACCATGGCGGCTAATGCCTGCTTACCCTTACTAGAAGGTATGGCGCAGCGGGGCGAAGACCCAAACGCTATTAGCACTATTTTGTTTGCAACAGAAACGGGCATCGACCAATCCAAGGCTGCGGGTGTGTATTTGCACACGCTGTTAAAGCTCAGCCCTAGATGTCGTGTGGTCGAACTCAAGCAAGCCTGTTACAGCGCCACTGCGGCATTACAACTAGCCACTGCTTGGGTTGCCCGTAAGCCTAAAGAAAAAGTATTGGTAATTGCATCTGATATCGCCCGTTACGACCGCCAATCACCAGGTGAAGCTACCCAAGGCTGTGGTGCAGTGGCCATGATAGTTAGTGCGAACCCAAGGCTCATTGAGCTAGACCCGGAGACAGGGATTCATACAGAAGATGTAATGGATTTTTGGCGCCCTAACTATCGCTCTACAGCAATAGTTGATGGTAAATACTCTACCAAGGTTTATTTGCGTTGTGTGCGTTCGGCATGGCAAGATTTCCGGCAACAAAGTGAACTGAACTTTTCTGACTTTGATTACTTCTGCTATCACCTACCATTTAGCCGTATGGCTCAAAAAGCTCATAACCACCTAGCTAATGGAAATGCTCACGAGCTTAACGCCGAAACTTTAGAAAACCAAATTTCGGCTAGCCTTATTTATAATCGCATTACTGGTAATAGCTACACGGCTGCAATGTATATTGGTTTTATCTCTTTGCTAGACAATACGGCTACGAATTTGGCGGGCAAACGCATTGGCTTCTTTAGCTATGGCTCTGGTAGTGTGGGGGAATTCTTCACGGGAACTCTTGTAGAAGGTTACCAAGGCATGCTGCATAAGCAGAGCCATCAATTGATGTTGGAGTCACGTCAGCCGCTAAATTATGCGGACTATCAAAAAATGTACGCTTTTGAAGTACCTACAGACGGTGGTGATCATGAGTTTGAGCAGCAAACTAATGGTAAATTTCGTTTAACAGGTATCAGCCAACACAAACGCCTTTATCAGGTGCGATGACCGCATCTGACATAGTGGCCCCTGTAGCTGGGCCAACTAGCTCTAATAAACACTCTACTCGCGTGAGAGTGCCTGGTAAAGTCATTCTCAGTGGTGAACATGCGGTTATTTATGGTGCGCCAGCACTAGCCTGTGCTATTCAAATGTATGCCTTTGCAGCAGTTACCACTAGCAGTGCCTCAGGTGTTCGTCTTAAAGTACCCGAATTTGGTATTGACCAATCCTTCAGTGTGTTGCAACTTTTTCAGTTAGCCCAGCAGACCCAGTCCCGACATAGGCAATACCTCACTGCCTCAGGCCTTCTTTCCAATGTTGTTTTAAATCCCACGGAATTTTTTGCAGCGGCCCTTGGTGCTAGTGGTTTAGTGACTCTCTTATCAGATCAACATGGCTTAGTAATTGAACTCTCTTTGGATTTAATTGCTGGTGGCGGCATGGGGTCATCAGCGGCTTTAGTGGCCGCTATGTTGGCTGCGTCATTTAAACACGTGGGGGAGCCTTTAACCCCTGCTGAATTAGTGTTAAAAACCACTCAAAGTGAACATTGGCAGCATGGTAGGTCTAGCGGTGTAGACCCGTACGTATGTGTGATGGGTGGTTTACAGCAATATCATAAGGGTTATGGTGAGAGGCACGTTATAAAACAGCTCACACAATATTTTTTGGTCACCACAGGGAAGCCGAAAAGTTCTACAGGGGAGTGTGTTGACGCAGTTAAACAGCAAGGTTTCCCAAACACCCTTTGGCAAGAGTTCAGCATTGTTCAAGAGAACCTACGCACAGCGCTGCAGCTTAACCAAAGCATGAAAATGTGCAATGCAGTTAAGGCTAATCACCAACTCTTGAAACAAATAGGCGTTGTTCCCACCCTAGTGTGTGAATTTATTGACAACATAGAAGCTCAGGGCGGCGCAGCAAAAATATGTGGTGCAGGTAGTGTGGTCGGTGACCTTGGAGGTTTGGTTTTTGTAGTTGGGTTAAATCAAGCGCTTATTGAGCAACTCTGTTTAAACTATGGTTACGGTGTTCAGGCTATGTGTCCAGACTTACAGGGAGTGGTTTACTTTGAGTAGGTTAAGCGCCATAGCGTCTGCGCCAGCGAATACCATGCTCATGGGTGAACACGCTGTATTATATGGCCACAGTGCGGTTGTTTGTGCCTTAACTCAACGTATCTATGTGAGGGCCAGTAATCGTGTAGATGGACAAATAGTGATTGCATCTGGTTTAGGTCAGTTTCAATGCCAACAAGCCGACTTAGAATCACACTTAGGTCAAAGCCAAGGCCTCAGTTTTGTGTTGCAGGCAGTCGCCCTTTGTAAATTGACAGACGGAGTAGATTTAACCATTGAGTCAGACTTTGAGCATACTTTGGGGTTAGGGTCATCAGCAGCAGTTACTGTGGCAACCTTGGGAGCCATTGAGTTACTCACTAAAAGCCAATTAGATGCTCAGGCGATTCTGTGCTTAGGCATAGAGTCCATCCGTAAAGTTCAAGGTAGGGGCTCTGGTGCCGATGTTGCTGCTAGTGCACTAGGCGGAATTGTTAAGTTTCAAGCTAAACCATTGAGTGCTAATAAGGTTAATATTCCTAATGAAGCATGGCTGGGCATGCCTAAATTACGCTTAATTTATTGTGGTTACAAAACGTCTACCCCTATCGTCATTGAGCAAGTGCGACAAGCTGCGATTCATAACCCCCAGCGCTTTAAACAACTTTATGAGCAAATGGGTGCTTGTGCTGAAACAGGTGTAGATGCCTTGAATGCTGGGAATTGGTTCACTTTTGCGCAATCCATGGATCAATACCAACACCTAATGCGGTACTTAGGGGTGAGCGACGAGACCATTGAAATAATCATTCAATTGGCTAAAAAACAGGTAAAAGATGGTGAGCTTTTTGGCGCTAAAATTTCTGGCTCTGGGCTAGGAGATTGTGTGTTGTTACTTGGCAGTGATCGGCTGGATTGGCCCCATACTCAAATATCAGTGCAAATAGATCCCCAAGGTGTGCGCCAAGAAGCACGTCTTCCCAGCGAAACACATAAAGAGAAATTGCTATGAGCCAAACGCCGACAAGTATCCTTTCTGTTGATCAGTGGGTGGATGACGTTTTAGGTAACGCTAAATTTAATTCCCCAGCAGCACACGCAAGTGCTTATGCTCCCAGTAACATTGCCTTAAGCAAATACTGGGGTAAGCGTGAGGTAAATTTTAACTTGCCAGTAACAGGTTCTGTGTCGATCTCTTTGGCCGAACATGGCACTAAAACGGGTCTCTCAGTTGTAGATGCCCCACAACACGATATTACACTCAATGGCGAAGAGGTTGATGCCTCCCAGAGTTTTGCAATCAAGCTTAGCCAGTGGTTAGACCGAGTGTTGCCTAACAATCTAAAGCTGCGGGTAGACACCTACAATACCGTGCCTACAGCAGCAGGATTGGCCTCATCTGCTAGTGGTTTTGCAGCGTTAACCCTAGCCACGAATAGCCTTATGGGTTGGCAACTGCCTGAGCATAAATTATCAGCATTAGCGCGCCTAGGAAGTGGCAGTGCCAGCCGTTCCTTATGGCACGGCTTTGTTAAATGGCAGGCTGGAGAGCAGCCTAATGGCAGTGATAGTGTGGCTTTTTTACTGAAGCACCAGTGGCCACAACTTAGGGTTGGCTTATTAACGGTTTCAAGTCAAAAAAAAGCAGTGTCTTCACGAGAAGGCATGGCAAGAACCATTGCCACTTCAGCATTATATAAACAGTGGCCAGAGCAAGCCAATTCAGACTTAACTGTCATTGAAACTGCTATTGAAGCAGGCGATTTTGAAACTATGGCTGGGACAGCAGAAAATAATGCGATGAGCATGCACGCTACTATGGCCGCAGCCTGGCCACCGCTGGTTTATTGGCAACCTGACTCTTTGACTCAAATGCACAAAGTTTGGCAGCTACGTGAACAAGGTTTGCCCCTTTACCTCACTATGGATGCTGGGCCTAATCTTAAGCTCCTTTTTGAGGCTAAGCATCAGTCTGATGTAGAAGTGGCCTTCCCCGAAGTTCAAGTCATTACCCCGTTTGGGTAAGTTACCTTTAAATATACCCTAAGGTCTTGTATCCTTATGCCCTTTGCTTAGGTGCGAGCTGCCTGATAAATAGCCGATTAGAAGAGTAGTGACTCTTTATCAAAAGCACGTGTCAAATTGCCTTACTAAGGGTTCCATAAAAGAGAGCGCAAACATGAAAAAACTTGCCTTAGATGCAATAGATATACGTATTTTGTGTGCGGTTCAACACCATGGAAAAATTAGTAAATTTAAACTCGCAGAGCTGGTTAATCTATCTCCAACACCGTGTCGAGTGAGGCTCGATAAACTTAAGAAATCAGGCGTAATTTCGGGTTACCGAGCTGACATTGACATTGATCGAATGATTGATTTAACGAAGGTGATCGTCACGGTGTCACTGAAAACCCATAAAAAATCTGACTTCGACCGTTTTGAATCTTATATACGTGACATCGATGAAATCGTTGAATGCTATGCTACTGGTGGTGGCTCTGATTATGTCATGACCATCGTTTCTAGAAATCTGACCGATTTCCAGTGTTTAATTGAGCAGTTGCTCAAAGAAGAAATTGGTATTGACCGTTATTTCATCTATATCGTCACTAAGCAAGTTAAAAAAACGGCTTTAAATTTAGTAACTCTGCTGTCTGAGTAGCTTCAATAATAAGCCTAAACAGGCTGGCGGCTGTATTTATTTAGTCCATTTTAGGCGCCAAGTTCACCTATAGTTTT
>DCAT01000030.1:15332-19319 GCA_002312935.1 Oceanospirillaceae bacterium UBA1126
GGCACCAAGTTCACCTATAGTTTTATTTTAATGAGTCGCTTAAAAAAGACTCTGTTAATACGACTGAATGACGCTGAAAGGACAACCCCATGGCAACCCCTAAAGACTTTGGTTTTGGTACACAGATTCGTAAATCTCCTTACTTTGATGCAACCATACGCTGGGGTGCCAAAGACTTTTCTGTCTATAACCATATGTATATCCCTAGGGACTTTGGTGACCCACAAAAGAATTTTTGGAACTTGGTCAACGGCGTAATCCTTTGCGATGTTGCCGTTGAACGTCAGGTAGAAATTACTGGCCCAGATGCTGCAAAGTTTATGCAGCGCCTTATTTGTCGTGACCTTTCAAAATGTGCCATAGGCCAGTGTAAATATGTGTTGTTGACTAATGCTGCTGGTGGTATTTTGAATGATCCAATCATGCTTCGTTTGGCTGAAAATCACTTTTGGATATCGTTGGCAGATAGTGATATTTTACTTTGGGCACAGGGCGTAGCGATCAACTCTGGGCTGGACGTAACTATTTGTGAACCTGACGCTTCTCCTCTTCAGTTGCAGGGTCCAAAGTCTGGTGAGGTGATGCAGGCTTTGTTTGGTGAAAGTATTGTTGACCTCAAATACTATTGGCTGCGCGAATATGAGCTAGATGGTATTCCATTAATTATTTCCCGCACTGGTTGGTCAAGTGAGTTGGGTTATGAGCTATACCTACGTGATGGGTCTAAAGGGGACTTGCTTTGGGAAAAAATAATGGCAGCAGGAAAGCCTTTTGGCATTAAGCCTGGCCACACGTCCACTATTAGGCGCATAGAGGGTGGTATGCTGTCCTACCATGCTGACATGGACATCAATACCAACCCCTATGAACTAGGTTTGGATCGTTTGATCGATATTGATGCCGATTTTGACTTTATTGGTAAAGCGGCGTTACAACAGATTCGCCATCAAGGTGTATCACGCAAGCAGGTGGGTTTGGTCATTAGTGGCCCTGCAATTGAAGGCTCTAATACTAGCTTTTGGGGCTTGGAAACAGACGGCCAGATAGTAGGTAAGGTAACGTCTGCGGTATATTCCCCTAGGCTTCAGAAAAACATAGCATTGGCTATGGTTGATGTGCAATGTGCAGCATTGAGCACAGAGTTTGTAGTAATAAAGCCTGGCGGTAATGCCACTGCAACAGTGGTTGAAAAACCGTTTCATGACCCTAAAAAGAAATTAACCGCTACCTAATATGTGCCAAATAAAGCGATGCTTTAGCCAAAGAGGGGTTAAAAAATAGTAGAAAATCCTGTGGTGATCACCCTTGATGTAGCGATAATGTGACCCTTGCCATGCGCGTATCTTAAGGCGATTTCTTTTAACGGGTCACATCATTTCTGGTATCATAGAAATAAGAAAACTTCACCAGCATCAAAGGCCACTTGCTTAGTCGCATCGCACATTTGGCCAACCTCCATGCCCTAATTGTTTTCTAGCAAAGCGAGCGTTGTACCGCACCCACCGAATAAACTAAATAGGCCAAAGCAAAAATGAAAGGGTTTGTGCTTTCCCGCCATAGCCAAGATGCCGACCAAGGTATCAATCTTAACTATTGGTTAGCCACAGAGGATGGACCAGTGTGCCTGCGGCAAACCCAGCAAGAGGCAGTTTGTTTCTTGCCTCTGTCTCAGCAGGGCCAGGCGCAAACCTTAATGCAGTCTATGGTATTACCAGACACCATGTGGCGGTTTCAATCGTTGGGGCTTAAGACCTTTCAGCACGAGCCTGCCGTTGCTCTTTATATGTCTAATCATAAATTTTTTCAGCAGGTGTGTGGCCTGCTAAGTGAGGCGAATATTAGCCTTATGGAACAAGACATTCAGCCCCAAGAACGTTATCTTATGGAGCGCTTTATTAGTGCCAGCCTAGTGTCTGACGTACCACCTATTAACGGTGTTTTAGAGGATGCTAGAGTTAAAAGCTGTGAATACACTCCCGCGATCAAGACAGTGTCGCTAGACATTGAAACCACTATGGATGGTAAAACAATTCATAGTATTGCCGTCTATAGCACTGAAAACCAGGGCATGGAGAATCAGTCGCCTGTGCAGGTGGTTTGGTTGCATTGGCCTGCTGGTTTGCCCCAGGAACCCTTAAATACGTTACCGCAGTATACCCAAGTGTGTGCCAACGAAAGGCAATTGTTAAAGCAATTTAGTCAGTGGCTATTGGACTATAACCCAGATGCGATTATTGGCTGGGCCTTAGTGCAGTTTGATTTTCAAATACTGTGTGCTCGGGCGCGAGAGTTAGGTGTGCGTTTGCGCTTAGGCCGCGGGGGTGAAGAAATACGCTGGCGAGCAGGGCAGGGTAACCGCCCAGCAAAGCTTTATATGCCAGGCCGTGTGGCTTTAGATGGCATTGAGGTAATGCGTTCTGCAACATGGCAGTTTGAATCGTTCTCGTTAGAAAATGTAGCGAGGCAATTACTCGGACGTGGTAAGGATATAACCAAGCCGCAAGACCGTGGTGAAGAAATTCAGCGCATGTATCGTGAAGATCCCAGTGCGTTAGTGCGCTATAACTTAGAAGATTGTTGTTTGGTTTGGGATATTTTTATCAAAGCCAATTTAATGGCTTTTTTAATAGAACGCGCGCGTCTAACCGGTTTGCCAATGGATAGAGTGGGGGGTTCGTCTCAGGCTTTTGATCATCTATATTTGCCCCGCTTGCACCGTCAAGGGTATGTTGCCCCTGCATTTGCGTCTGGTCAGGCAGGGGACAGCCCAGGTGGGTTTGTGATGGATTCTAAACCTGGGCTTTACCGCAATGTATTAGTATTAGACTTTAAAAGCCTTTACCCCAGCATTATACGTAGCTTCAAAATTGATCCTTTAGGGTTAATTCAAGGCCTGCAGAATGAGGGTGCAGCTAACAACGTGGACAACGCTATTAGTGGATACAAAGGCGCTCAATTTAGCCGGAATCAAAACATCTTGCCGGATATTATTGCTGAGCTTTGGGCTGCAAGAGATGTGGCCAAGGCAAACAAAAATACGCCACTGTCCACCTCTATAAAAATTGTGATGAATTCGTGTTATGGCGTGCTGGGTTCAAGTGTTTGCCGTTTTTATGACCAGCGTTTAGCCAGCTCTATTACCTTGCGCGGCCACGCCATCTTGAATCAAACCAAAGACCTTATACAGCAGCAAGGTATGCAGGTGATTTATGGGGATACAGATTCTGTATTTGTGTGGTTAGGCGACGAAGCAATCTGCTTAGATAAAGTGCAAGCTAGAGGCAATGAGCTGGCAAAGGGGCTTAATGAGTGGTGGAGTAATCATTTAAAAGTGGAGTTTGACCTCAAAAGTTATTTAGAAATAGAGTTTGAAACATACTTTAGTCGCTTTGTTATGCCCACTATAAGGGGACAAGAAACAGGTAGTAAAAAACGTTATGCAGGCGTTACTGTTGCGCCTGATGGAACGTCTAAGATGCTCTTTAAAGGCTTAGAGCAAGTGCGTACAGATTGGACCAAGTTGGCAAAAGACCTGCAGGCGCAGCTTTACCAACGCGTGTTTAACGACGAACCATATTTGGACCTGATTAAACCTTTGTTAACACAAGTAAGATCTGGTGAGTTAGACCACAAGCTGGTGTACAGAAAACGTCTGCGAAGGCCCTTAGCTGAATACCAAAAAAATGTGCCACCACACGTTCAAGCGGCACGTAAAGCAGAGGTTTGGCGGCTAGAAAACCAACTGCCATCAGCTTATGCTAACGGGGGTTGGATAGAGTATGTGATCACTCTTACAGGGCCAGAGCCATTAGAAATGGCGCCAAAAAATTACGATTATGAGCATTATATCGATCGTCAAATAGAGCCAGTGGTTGATGGCATACTACCTTTTTTAAATGATAGTTTCGCCAGTATTACTGAGCGACAGTTGGGTTTGTTTTAGGGTGCTGGTATGGCTGTCTGGCTCTCTGCGTTTCTTTCATTTTT
>DCAT01000030.1:19710-22258 GCA_002312935.1 Oceanospirillaceae bacterium UBA1126
TGGGTAATTAATTGATCAAATGCTTTGGAAAGTCTTCAACTTTTTCACAGCCAACTTGCTCCATAACTTGCTGAAGCTGGCGCTTGAATATCTCTAGCACTTGATTACCACCTTGGTCTCCCATGGCACATGCGCCAAACATTGGAGCTCGGCCAAGAAAAGTAAACTTTGCACCTGATGCCAAACTAGAGGCAACATCTGCACCTGAACGAATCCCTCCGTCCATCATTAGCGTTACAGTGTCACTGTATTTTTTTGCCAGCTCTGCAAGTGGTTTAATGGTAGATTGTCCAGAATCTAATTGCCTGCCACCATGGTTTGACACAATTAAACCGTCAATACCCAGTTTAATGGCTATCTCTGCGTCTTCCGGATTAACAATCCCTTTAATGATTAGGTTACCCTTCCACTGTGCGCGAATGGCCTTAATTTTATCTTCTGTTAAGCGGCCAGAAAAAGTCTTATTCATAAATAGGCCAAGATGCTGCATGTTGAGGCCATCTGGAATATAAGGTTTCATGGTTTTGAACTCAGGTGACCCCGCCAAAAGTTGCTCTATGGCCCACCTTGGATGAGTGGCTATTTGTAGAATATTTGCCAAGGTCATTTGTGGTGGGATAGATAGACCGTTTTTAATCTCCTTGGGACGGTAGGCAAAAGTAGGGGTGTCGGCCAGTAATACGAGGGTTTTACAGCCCGCCTGAGCCGCCCGCGCCAGGAGTTTGTCGCGCAATACATTTTCTGCTGGGTGATAAAGTTGGAACCAAAAATCACCTTCAGTAATCTTGGCAATGGTTTCTATACTTGCAGTGCCTACGGTACTGAGGCAAAACGGCACATTATGCTGCTTGGCCGCCTTTGCCAAAATCTCACAAGACTTTGGCCACATGAGCCCCTGAAGTCCAACGGGTGCTATGCCAAAGGGTGAATCGTAGGTTTTACCAAATAGCGTGGTTTGTTGTGAAGCGCCATTGAAGTCACGCAAGTAATGTGGACGAAGTTGAATGTCACGTATTTCTTTTGTATTACGAGCTAGGTTGATGTTGGAAAAGCATCCTCCGGTAAGGTAATCATAGGCAAAGCTGGGCATGCGCTGTTTTGCGCGCTCGGCTAGCATTTCGATTGAGGGGTAGCGCGAGTCCATTTTATTTTCTCTACTTGGGGTTGCTTTAGAAGCCATCTAAACGGTTTAGGGCTTTAACCCTAACACCGTGTTGGTCTAAAAACCAAACCACCTGTTAAACTTTGGCTGCTGTAAAACACCATTAAAATCATTATGCCCTTGGTGTTGCTTAGGCTCTAGTAGCTGAGTGGTAAATGGGTTAAAGTGATCTGACCAAAATCTGGGTATTTTTATGAACAAAGTTGAAATGATCAGTCACGCCATCGAAGAAGATATTCGCCAGTGCCGATGGTTACCAGGTAATAAGCTACCTGGGCAGTTAAACCTTATGGCGCGTTTTGGTGCGTCTAGAACCTGTCTGCGTGAAGCAATTACTGGGCTAGAGGCTAAAGGACTAATCACCAGCCGCCATGGTTCAGGTTGTTATGTGAATAATTTGTTTGAGGCTCAGTTTGCTGGCCCCATGCTGGGTGTAGAGCGCGATTCGGTTGCGTTGCAGTTGTCTGTTATGGAAATGCGATTAGTGCTGGATGGAGAGGCTGTTCAAAACGCCTGTGAGCGTGCTACTGATGATCAGTTGGCTGCCATAGACTATGAATATAAGCTAATGGCGCAGCGCCGTGGCAATGCCCTTCAGCGTGCAAAAGCAGACTTAAAGTTCCATATGCTCATTGCAGAATCTAGCCATAGCCTTATTGTTGTGTCCATGAGTCAATTATTTTATGCACAGTTTTTTAATGCCATTTATGGCTCTTTATATAGTGTTGCAGGGCGCGATTTAACCTTGTCTGGCGAAGTTTCATTAGCGATTAATGCACAACATCATGCTATTTATGAAGCGCTAATGGTACGTGATGGCGAGGCAGCAAAAGCAGCAGCTCAGGCGCATATTCGTTACTCAATGTCTGTGTTGGAAGGTAGAGCCTAGTTTAACCTTGCTGAGGTGGGTTAGGATTGCCGGAAAGGCTTGAAAAGGTTGTTCTTAAAGTTGAATGCAGGTAAAATTAGCGCCTCATTTTTTCACGCTATTGTTGCGGCTGTTTGATGCAGCGTTAATTGTAACAGCGTTTTATCCCAAGTGGCCTTTGGTAGGGGCCACCACTGAGCAAGGAAACTTCATGCCGGTAATTACTCTTCCTGATGGCAGTCAGCGTTTATTTGACGCGCCTGTATCAATCTATGACGTTGCTTTTGACATTGGCCCAGGGCTTGCTAAAGCTGCTGTAGCTGGCAAGGTGTTGGGCGAGTTAGTTGATACCAGTTATGTCATTACTGAAGATGCCGCCCTTGCTATTGTGACTTCAAAGGATGAAGAAGGGCTTGAAGTGATTCGTCATTCCTGTGCGCACATGATGGCCCAAGCAGTACAGGATGAGTTTCCTGGCGCTCAGGTCACCATTGGCCCAGTTATTGAAGATGGTTTTT
>DCAT01000030.1:22570-22864 GCA_002312935.1 Oceanospirillaceae bacterium UBA1126
GCCCAGTTATTGAAGATGGTTTTTTCTATGACTTCGCTTATGAGCGCCCGCTTACCCCAGAAGATTTAATTAAAATTGAAGCTCGTATGAAAGCTTTGACTAAAGAAAACCTTAAAGTTGAGCGCCGCATTATGAGCCGCGCTGATGCTGTTGAATTTTTCAAAGACCTTGGTGAAGGCTACAAAGTAGAGATTATTGACGGCATTCCCGGCGAAGAAGATCTTTCTTTTTACAGTCAAGGTGGCTTTACCGACTTATGCCGTGGCCCTCATGTGCCCTCTACTGGCCATATCA
>DCAT01000133.1 GCA_002312935.1 Oceanospirillaceae bacterium UBA1126
TATCAGGGTGAATTGCGGCAGCTTGTCACTGGTATTACCATTACTAATTCGATTTGTTTTGCCCCAAACAAATCCTGTGTTTATTATACCGACACACCTAGCCAACAAATTATGCGCCAGCCCTTGGATAGTCAAGGCTGGCCAAAAAATGAAGCGAGTGTGTGGGTTGATTTACGGGAACAAAACCTAAACCCAGATGGGGCGGTTGTGGATCGAAATGGTAACCTGTGGAATGCTCAATGGGGTGCTAGTCAAGTGGCTTGTTATAACCCAGCAGGTGAACTAATTAAACGGGTGACTTTTCCTGCTAAACAAATTACCTGCCCGGCGTTTGGTGGGGTAAATATGGATATATTGTTAGCCACCAGCGCTGCTATAGATGCAGATAAAGAAGATAAAAGTGCAGGAGTAACATTTACTATTCGCCTAGAAACAACCGGCCTGCCTGAGTACTGCGTGGAGCTAAAAAATGACTATTGATTTAACACCTCCTACCAAACCAACTTTAGGGACCTGTTATTACCCTGAGCAATGGCCCAAAGAACAGTGGCAAAACGATGCACACCAGATGGTGGAGCTTGGCTTAACTTGGGTTCGTATTGCCGAATTTTCATGGGGTGTGCTAGAGCCAACACCGGGTGAGTTGTGTTGGCAATGGTTAGATGAGGCCATAGACGTGTTAGGCCAAGCAGGACTAAAAGTAGTGCTTGGCACGCCCAGTGCTACGCCACCTAGGTGGATGCTCGATAAATGGCCTGACATGCTAGCGACAGATAATAGTGGCCATGCCAGAAAATTTGGTTCACGCAGGCATTACTGTTTTAGCCACCTTGGGTACCGTGAAGAATCTGTGCGCATGGCTGCGCTAATGGCCAAGCGCTATGGCAACAATCCCTATGTACAGGCTTGGCAAGTAGATAACGAATATGGTTGTCATGACACTACCTATTCATACAGTGATGCAGCTAAGAGGGGTTTTCGCGTTTGGTTGCAACAGAATTATGCCAATATTAATGTGCTTAATGAAGCTTGGGGTAATGTGTTTTGGTCTATGCAATACAATAATTTTGAGCAAATAGAATTACCCAACGCCACTGTCACCGAAGCTAATCCAGCTCACCATATGGCATATCGACGTTTTAGTTCAGACCAAGTGTGTGATTTCAACTTAGCTCAAGTTCAGGCGATTAAGACATTTTCTAAGGCCCCTGTAAGCCATAATTTCATGGGTCGCATTACAGATTTTGATCATGCTGCTATGGCCCAAAATTTAGATTTTGTCACTTGGGACAGTTATCCCTTGGGTTTTTTAGAAGACCGTGTAAACGCAACTAGTGAGCACCAACGTCAATATGATCGCCAAGGCGATCCAGATTTTCAAGCCTTTCATCACGACCTATACCGAGGTGTGGGTAATGGCCGTTGGTGGGTCATGGAACAGCAGCCTGGGCCAGTGAATTGGGCGCCCTATAATCCTGCACCCTTGGCTGGTATGGTGCGTTTATGGAGCTGGGAAGCCTTGGCTCATGGCGCTGAAGCGGTGTGTTATTTTCGCTGGAGGCAGGCGCCTTTTGCTCAGGAACAAATGCATTCTGGGTTGTTGCGTCCGGACTCTAGTTTAGCGCCATGTTATGCCGAAATCCGTCAGCTTGCGCAAGAGATAGAATATTTTCCAATCAGTAAGGGCAAAGCAGATGTCGCTTTAGTCTTTGACTACACTGCTCAGTGGGCTTGGGAAATACAACCCCATGCTGCTAATACTAGTTACTTTGACTTGGTATTTGATTGCTATAAAGCATTGCGCAAACAGGGATTATCTGTTGATGTGCTGCCACCCTCTGCGTTACAGACTCAGGAGGTTTGTGACCAATATAAGGTGTTATGGGCACCGGGCTTAATGCACATGACTCAGTGTTTAAAAGACATATTAGTACACGCCAAAGGTCATGTTGTTTGGGGCCCACGTAGCGCTGCTAAAACCCAAGATATGGCCATTCCTGTGCCCTTACCACCAAACATTGATTCACTGAAAGTGACAGTTCACTCTTGTGAAAGTTTACGCCCAGATAGACCGATAGCTTTAGACCAAGGTGGTTATGTCATCAATTATCGGGAATTGTTGGACACTAACGCTAATGTTATTGAGCAAACTATGGATGGTGAACCGGTGTTAATTCAACACAATAAACAACTGTATTTAGCCGCATGGTTAGATCAAACCTGTTGGCAACGCGTGGTAAAAAGTGTTTGTGGCATGGCCAATGTATCTACCTTAGACATGCCTGAAGGAGTTCGTTGTCGCAATACTGGAACCCATTTATTTTGGTTTAACTATGATAATAAGCACCACAACGTTAGTGAACAGGTATTAGAACCAGGTGGTGTGTTAATTCAATGAATGTCCCGCCTTGTGCAATAGCACCTGATGGCAGTGACATATTCTCGGTCACGATTGGTGATGATTTGCTTCAGGCAACGGTGATTAGCTTTGGCGGGTGCCTGCAAGATCTGCGTTTAAGAAACTTTGACTACCCGTTGGTGTTGGGTTACGCCGATGCGGCTGATTACATTGGTAATGCGTCTTACCTTGGCGCAGTAGTAGGGCGCAATGCCAACCGCATTGCGCAAGGACGTTGCTCCATAAGTGGCCAAAAATTTTACCTAACAAAGGCTGGCAATGATCGACACCAATTACATGGTGGCCCCAAAGGGAGTAGTTTTCGCAACTGGCAGCTGGTGTCTTTAACGACTAACCAAGTGGTATTACAAGACCGACTTCCTCATGGTCATATGGGCTACCCTGGTAATTTAGACGTGCAAATCACCTACACCATTGAACAGCATGTATTGGACGTACAAATAGAGGCTCGGACGGATCAAACAACCTTGTGTAATTTTGCGCTGCACAACTATTTTAATTTGGACAATTCATTGACCCTAACTGATCATTGGTTACACGTATCTGCAGCAACCTATTTGCCGACAGGTATAAGCGGCATTCCTCTTGGCTATGAGAGTAGTGTGTGCAACACGGGGTATGATTACAGGCACATAAAGCCTGTTAAACACCTCGCTATCCAAGCCCCATTAGATCACAATTTTTGTATTACAAAGACGCCTAGCAAGCTAAAGGCTATAGCAGAGCTTCAGTCTCGCTCTTCTGGTTTAAATATGAAGTTGTTCAGTACCGAAGCAGGCCTGCAAGTTTATGACGCCGCACACGTCTGTGTGGCTGCCGAGAAGTCATTACATGGGCGTTCATACTCCCCTTTTTCAGGGCTGGCGCTGGAACCACAAGGCTGGCCAAATGCTGTTAACGAAAGCGAATTCCCCAACTCTATTTTGCACCCTAATAAGGTCTATTTTCAGCATACACGCTATAAATTTGATACTAAAGTAGACGAGTCTCTAGTCATTTAACCAGCAGAGCACCTGTGCCTTATTGTGGATATAAATGGGTGATCAAAAATACATACAATTTGAGATGGAAAGCAGTTTACAATGCCTTAAAATCTTTGTATCATCCGGTCCCAATGGCTTGTCGTGTAAGTCAAAAATTTTTCTAGGACTATAGCTCAGTTGGTTAGAGCGCATCGTTGACATCGATGAGGTCGGCGATTCGAATTCGCCTAGTCCTACCATATTATGTAATAATAACAGCCACTTAAGGCTAACCTTAAGTGGCTTTTTTATTTTTAATAAGGTGTGTTTGTACATTGGAAACACACCAAGAATAGTTTCGTCCTCTCAGCTACCTTAGTTATATTATGTCACTTGCCTTAAGTTGTTTAGCTATTTTCAGAAATCCAATCTGCATAAATATGCCGTATGCTCGGGCGAGACATTGCGGCATGTGCAATTCGCTCAACATTAGGAAATTCGCTGATATTAGGATGTCCTTGTGTTGGACTTAACCACGTAGTTAACATAAAAAGGTATATATCGACTGCGCTAAAGTTTTTACCCAATACCCAGTCATTGTTACCAATCTGATCATCAATTACTGTCCAAGTTTCCCGCAGACGCCGTATCCCGCGCTTTTGGGCGCTTGCTTCGTCTTCAGGCATGTCTACAAACCGATCTGGGTAATAGCTCGTTTGAAACGCAGTTTGTAAAGAGCTAGAAAAATACACCAAAGTTTGCAAATACAATCCTCGTGTGACGTCACCAGGCTTTGGCGCAAGATTTGCACCAGAATGTCGGTCGCACAGAAATATAATAATTGCGGCGCATTCGTACATCCCCTTATTATCATACATAAGCACGGGTACCCAACCATTTGGGTTTATCTCTAATTGCTTGGTTGGTCGAGGTTTACTCCGGTCTATCGTAGACTTAATTAATTCATAGTGGACGCCAAGTTCTTCTAAAATGACATGAACTCCCTGAGCCGCACTTTCATTTGCATAAAATAATTTATAATTCATCTCGTTTTACCTTTTTACTAACAACCATTTATAGTGTTCTTTGAGCGCTAATGCAGTGAACATATCGATGTTAGTTCTTTTTAAAACTTTGGTTATGACCCCTTTTGTGGGTTACTGTGCCGTTTGAATAAACCATTACACCTGTTGCTGGAAATGCAGAAATAGCCGACTACTGCTGACATAAGGCTACATTAGTAGAATTTTTTATGCACTTGATGTTCTGAGACTATGTCACTCTGGAGCCCAAAAATATATAAAGGCGTGAGCTTAAACAGGCTGCTGACAACTAAAAATGTTGGTTGCTTGTATTTAATAGACGCCCTTGGGGCATTAAATTTTTAAAGATTAATGGCTCTGGCTGATATAAAACCACTACTGGAGCACAGCAGAGTGCTGCTTGCTAATCACATTATTCCTAGCAACAAATAGGGTAGGTGTCTTATGAGGTTGTCCAGTTGCCTGTCTAGTTTGGACTGGCTTACTCTGATAAGGTGAATTAATTATGAGGCTAAATTTTTCACTGCAGTGGATTGGCATATGGGAATTGTGATACACATTTGGGGTTTATTGATGGTGTTGAGTGGGTCGTTATTGTCGCTGACAAGCGCTGCGGCTAACTCTAACCCCGATGTATTGCTTAATTTTCAACGCAATGCGCCTGCTGATACACCATTCTATGTCGACGGACTGGTTGACAAAGAAACGGCTGCTGTAACCCAAAGCTTAGCTCTTTATAGCCTTGAGTTAGAGCTTTTAAAAGACCAATTAGAAGCGCTGAGCGCTAGCCAGTACAGTGAAGAAATTAATTTCCTTGTAGCTTTGTTAAAGCATAGCCTAGAAGCTCAAAATAAAGGGCATGATGCTTTACGCCGCTACTATGGCCTGAATAATAATTTGGCCAGCGCAGCTTATTTAGATGGGTTAATTCCTGTATTACAACTGGCCATTAATGATGAAACTGCGTTAATCAACGCCTTCACCCAGGCCAGTAAGGATAGTGGTGTAGCGCATAAAACACAGGTATGGGGACGCCACACGGTTGACTACTGGGTGTTGCAAACCAAGCAAGATTTTGGTTTTGATGTGTGGTTGGCTTTAGCCGTAAACGATAACGTGGCAAGTGTTGCCTTAATGCCGGCGCAGCTTTCGCAAGCGCGACGTTTAGATGTGTTAGGCCTATTACCAGAAGCATACTCTCTCGCTGATAGCCAAGGTATGGCGGTAATGCGAGAGGCTGAAGGTTTTTTGAGCTATACGGCTGGATTTATTAATGTGCACGAGGTCGCACGACTCGTGACTGATCCGCGCAGTAGTAAAGCGGGAGAAGACTTGCTTGCACTTTCTGGCCAAAAGGTGATATCACCGGTTTCTGTTGCTTGCCAACGTGATTGGTTGGCGTTGGCTCAGTCTGTGCCTAAGTTAGTGTTTGGCTATGACCGCATGCGCCAGCATAAAAATGGTGCTCAGTTTAAAGGCCATATGCTGTTGCAAATGCAAAATGAAGCGCTCATACGTGCCCTTAAAAAGCTTAATGGCAGCCTTCCTAGTTACTCGTTATCGCCTAAAGATGTGCTGTTATCAGCTGCTTTTGGTCTGGATATGAGCGCCTTGATGCCAGTTATTAGCCAAGTTAGGAGGCAGGCACTTTCTGTAGATTTTGACTGTGAGGAACTCATAGCAATGCAAGCTGAGTTAATGTCTGCTGAACTTTCAGTATTGATGGTAGCTGCAGCAGCAGGGCAAGGTGTAAGTGGTGTTGCTGGCGCCATTTATGATATAGATCTATCTGCCATAGCGAATGGTAATTTTGTTATCGATGCACTTGTCTCAGTGACCACAGAATCCCCCGAGTTATTATCAAGTTTGGTCTCATTTGTACCCCAGTTAGAGGATGTTGAAGTACCTTTGGATGGTTCAAGTGTTGCTCTAAAATTAGCAAATTTACCCATGGGTTTAGACCCAAAGTTGGCTCAAAAAGGCCAGCATATGGTTATATTTAATGGCTCAGAGGCAGCCAAAGCTGCTCGGCTCTTGGCATTTGAAAAGCCTAATAAACAGGGTTTTTTTGCCACTTCTGCAAATTATAAAAAAATGGCTGATGTCGCTAATAAAGCGTTAGACGTAGTCGCTAATATAGGTGTTTCTGAAGTAAGTGATTGTGTTGAACTACATACCAGTATTGCAACCTTGTATGGCACGGAAGCTGAGGTAACAATGCAAGTGGCTGCTGAGAACAAAGGTATTCGATTTGATTTTAGCACCTCTGTTATTACGCCAGATGAGTTATCAAACATACGTATTAGAGCCGGTCGCTATCAACTAAAAATGCTTAGTGAAGGCTGTGAGTGGATGCCTGTGGGCACCGAAACTTTAAAGTC
>DCAT01000027.1 GCA_002312935.1 Oceanospirillaceae bacterium UBA1126
AGGGGCGTATTCGCGTTCCTGGGGACAAGTCTGTGTCCCACCGCTCTATAATGCTTGGCGCTTTAGCCCAAGGCACTACTCATATTAGTGGCTTTTTAGAAGGCGAAGACGCCATGGCAACGCTGCAAGCGTTCCGTGACATGGGTGTCGTTATCGAAGGCCCTACAGAAGGAAAAGTTGTGGTCCATGGTGTGGGTCTTAATGGACTCAAGCCGCCGCCTGGCCCGCTTTATGTTGGCAACTCTGGCACCACAATTCGGTTACTGGCTGGTTTAATGGCGGGTCAAGTATTTGATGTTGAACTCAGTGGTGATGTGTCGCTTAACAAGCGTCCTATGGAGCGCGTAGCTAAGCCATTGCGGTTAATGGGTGCGATAATTGACACAGCAAAGGGTGGTTGTCCGCCAATCAAAATAAAAGGTGGTCAGCAGCTAATGGGTATTCATTACGACCTACCTATGGCAAGTGCGCAAGTAAAATCCTGTGTCATGTTGGCTGGCTTATACGCTAAAGGCAATACTAGCGTTACTGAGCCTGCGCCAACTCGTGACCATACAGAACGTATGCTTAAGGGATTTGGTTATGATGTAGAGCGCACTGCAGATACCTGTAAAATTTTGGGTCAGGGGCATCTTATGGCTACAGATATTGATGTGCCCTCAGATATTTCTTCGGCCACTTTTTTCTTGGTGGCTGCAGCTATTTGTCCAGGTTCAGACCTTGTTATTGAGCATGTTGGTATGAACCCAACTCGCATTGGAGTGGTTAATATTTTGCGCTTAATGGGTGCAGATCTAACCATTGAAAATGAGCAAGAAGTAGGTGGTGAACCAGTCGCAGACCTGCATATTAAGTATGCACCACTAAAAGGTATTCATGTGCCTGAAGACCAAGTGCCTTTGGCCATTGACGAATTCCCAGCGCTAATGATTGCAGCTGCTTGTGCGACCGGGGTCACCACAATTACTGGCGCTGAAGAGCTGCGAGTAAAAGAGAGTGATCGTATCCAAGCTATGGTAGATGGACTCAGCGCTATGGGCGTCAGCATTGAAGGAACTGCTGATGGGGCGATCATTCAGGGTATGGGAGCCGATGCACAGTTTAATGCTGCGCACATTGTCACGCACCATGACCATCGTATTGCGATGGCCTTTACTGTTGCAGGTTTGCGCGCTGGGGCCGAAATAAAAATTCTAGATTGTGCCCATGTTGCCACATCTTTTCCTAATTTTGTGGAACTTGCACGGACTGTAGGTATGGCGCTCGAAGAGGAATTTCAATCATGAAAAATGTCCCAATTATCACTATTGATGGACCTAGTGGCTCTGGCAAAGGCACGCTATGTAAATTACTTGCAGATCGCTTAGGTTATCACTTACTAGATAGTGGTGCGCTATACCGTTTAGTGGCTTTGGCTGCTGAGCACCATGGTGTGAGCGCAGAAAACGAGCTAGCTGTAGCCGATATTGCTGGGTGCTTAGATGTGCAATTTAAAGCCCGTGGTGATGGTGTGCAGGTGGTGTTAGAAGGGGAAGACGTGAGCCTTTCAATTCGCACTGAGATCTGTGGTATGAACGCTTCCAAAGTCGCTAGTCTCACCTTGGTTCGTAAGGCTTTGCAGGAGCGGCAGCGTGCTTTTGCAGAATTGCCAGGTTTGGTTGCGGATGGACGCGACATGGGCACGGTAATCTTTCCAGAAGCCCCGGTAAAGGTTTTCTTAACAGCAAGCGCACAAGAACGGGCTGATAGACGTTATAAACAGTTGAAAAGCAAGGGTTTGAGTGCTAGCCTGTCGAACATACTGACTGATATTCAGAAACGGGACGAGCGCGACGAAAATCGTACTGTTGCACCTTTGAAGCCTTCTGAAGATGCGTTAGTGATTGATTGCACCCACATGAGCATTCTAGATGTGGAGCAAAAGATACTTACATTTATTCATAGTAAGGGTGTTTTATAGCAACCTTACTTAACGTTAACTAACTAGAGGCCTATCGAGACGCCCATACTGCAAGGCAGTTCTGAGCGTAGCGTCAACCTCATCGAGTATTGCCATGGGCGAAAGTTTCGCAGATCTGTTTGAAGAAAGTCTTCAGCAGGTAGAGATGAAAAAGGGTTCTTTGATTACTGGTGTAGTCATTGCTATTGATAGTGAAGTCGTCACAATTAATGTGGGCTTAAAGTCTGAAGGCGTGGTATCACGCAGTGAGTTTCTTAATGCAGCTGGTGAACTAGAGGTTGCCGTAGGCGACGACGTGCTGGTTGCCCTGCAGGAAATTGAAGATGGCTTAGGCGCAACTCAAGTATCTCGTGAACGTGCTCGTGAAATGGAACGCTGGCATCAACTCGAAAAAATCCAAACGGACGACCAAACTGTCACGGGTGTTATAAGTGCTCGTGTTAAGGGTGGTTTTAACGTTGAGCTTGGTGGCATTCGTGCATTCTTGCCGGGTTCCCTTATCGACACCCGCCCGTTGCAAGACGTGTCTCATTTAGAAGGTGTGGATCTAGAATTTAAGATCATCAAGCTAGATATGTTACGCAATAACGTTGTTGTTTCTCGTCGAGCCCTGATGGATGAAGCCAACAAAGCACAACGTGCGCAAGTATTATCTACCCTTGAAGAAGGTGCGGTAGTGAAAGGTTTTGTGAAGAACTTAACTGATTATGGCGCCTTTATCGACCTTGGTGGCCTCGATGGTCTTCTGCATATTACTGACATTGCTTGGCGTCGTATTAAACACCCGAGTGAAATGTTAACTGCTGGTGCAGACATTGAAGTTAAAGTGTTGAAATTTGATGCTGAGAAGCAGCGTGTGTCCCTGGGTTTGAAACAACTACAACAGGACCCTTGGACCAGTTTCACAGACACTTACCCGGTAGGGAGTCGGTTACCAGCCACGGTGACCACAGTGACAGATTACGGTTGTTTTGCTCGAGTGTCTGATGGTATCGAAGGCCTAGTGCATGCTTCGGAAATGAGCTGGATGAAGCGTAACTTGCACCCATCAAAAATGGTGTCTGTAGGTGAAGAAATTGAAGTAATGATTCTAGACATCAACGGTGAAAAGCGTCGTTTATCCTTAGGTATGAAACAGTGCAGCGAAAGTCCATGGGTTGCTTTCTCGAAGCAATATTCAGAAGGTGATAAGGTCTCTGGAAAGTTAAACTCCAAGACTGATTTTGGCCTGTTTATTGGCTTAGAAGATGGTATCGATGGTCTCGTTCATGTGTCAGATGTAGATTGGAATAAGAGTGATGAGAGTTTATTGGAAGGTTTCCAGAAAGGCCAAGAGATTGAAGCTGTAATATTATCTATTGATACGGAACGCCAAAGAGTAGCTCTGGGTATTAAACAAATGGCAGGAGATCCGTTTTCTGACTATGCAGCTGCTAACGCTAAAGGCGCAGAGGTAAGCGGTACCATTGCTGAAGTGACGTCTGGGGGTTTGCTGGTTAACTTAGCCGAAGGTGTACAAGGCTTTTTAAAGCGAGGTGAGTTGGCTCAAGGCCAAGAACTAACAGACTTTAATGAAGGTCAAGCGATCACCAGTTTTGTTGCTAGCTTAGACCGCAAAGGCCGTTCTATTAGCCTTGCAATACGAGCCCAAGAAGCGGCTCAACAACGTGTGCAAATGCAAGAGCTGAACACTAAGTCGATTGAATCGGAAGGCCCAACTACTATTGGTGACCTTATCAAGGAACAGCTCAAAAAATAATAAAAAAAAGGATAGGCTATGCGTAAGTCTGAACTGATTGAGAATTTGATTGACCGTTTTGAAAGCGTTCCCGTAAAGAATGTGGAGCAGTCAGTTAAAGCCATCATTGACCATATGGCAGATGCTCTGGCGGCGGGTGATCGAATCGAAATAAGAGGCTTTGGTAGCTTTTGTTTGCACTATCGAGCACCCAGAACAGGGCGTAATCCAAAAACTGGTGATTCGGTAGAATTAGCGGCAAAGTATGTCCCTCACTTTAAACCAGGCAAAGAATTACGCGATCAGGTAAACGATAGTCTATAATAGGCTATCGTTGATAAAGGTTGGGCAGGCTTCAACCACCCTGATTAGGTAAAAGCACGTGAAATTTATTAAGGCTGTACTCTTCTTTGTCGTCACTATGGTAGCCCTGGTTGTTGGTGTGTTATTTAGTACACGCAATAGTCAGGCCGTTTCTTTAGATCTTATCTTTTTTCAATTACCCCCAATGAGTATGGCTATATGGCTATTATTAAGTCTGGCGATGGGCATGATTTTGTGTGCATTCATATATAGCGTTGTCACCTTTAAGTTGAAACGTCACAATGCTCAGTTGCAGCGCCAATTATCTAAAGCTAACCAAAGCCAATCTCTTAACAAGGTTATTTAATAAGTATGGACGCCTTTTTGCTTGTCGTATTAATTGCCGCCTTGGGCATTGGTTGGTGGTTAGGCCAAAGAGAAAATCAACAAAAACGAAACTCTCGACTGGGTTTACAAGCGGATTACTACCGTGGTCTTAACTACTTATTAAACCAACAAACCGATGAAGCGCTCGATCTATTTATTCATGCGTTAGAAGTTAATCCTCAAACTGTTGAGACTCACTTAGCCTTGGGGAGTTTATTTCGCCGTCGTGGTGAAGTTGATAAAGCCATTCAAATTCATCAGAATTTATTATCTGGCAAAGGCTTAGATCAAGAGCAAGTAATGTTGGCGAAGCTAGAATTAGCGCATGATTTTATCAAAGCGGGTTTGTTAGATCGGGCTGAAGAACTTTTGCTTGATGTGGCGCAACAGCCAAATCAACAAAAAGCTAAGGCAACGGAACTATTAGTTGATGTTTATCAACGCGAGCAGGATTGGCATAAGGCCCTTAACGTAGGCACTGCTGCTAATGTGTCTGCCAGTGTCGACTTAGCCCAAAGGTTATCTCACTTTTGCTGTGAATTGGCAGAACAAGTATTACAACTAAATGAACACCAAGAATGTTTGGCATACTTAAAGCGTGCTAAACGCCATAATGCTGACAACCCTAGAGTGAGCTTTTTACGAGCTCAGTTAAGCATGCAGCAGGACAACTACACAGATGCCAAGCGGCACTTGCTGATGATGTGCCAACAAGATGTTCAGTTGGTACCTGAAATTATCCAACCGCTGCAGCTATGCTTTACTAAACTTTCAGATATAGAAGGGTGGAGGTCTTGGTTAAGCCAAACTATGTCACAACACCCAAGCACTAGTTTATTATTAGCTCAAGCTCATGAAATAGGCCAGCAAAATGACTCTGACGCAGCAGCCTATGTGACAGAGAAGCTTCGGCAACGACCTTCTTTAAAGGGCTTTAATTACCTTATTGACCTCCATATGCAGTGGGCATCTGATAATGCGAAAGATAGTTTACAGGTACTCAAGGGGCTTACAGTAGCGCTACAAAATAGTAAGCCACAGTATCGTTGTAGGCAATGTGGCTTTGCTGGAAATTCGATGCACTGGCAATGTCCTAGCTGTCACCAGTGGGATAGTACCAAACCCATTTACGGATTAGAAGGAGAATAACTTGAAGCACGGTTCACCTATTGTTGTAGCTTTAGATTATCAGTCTGCAGATCAAGCAATCACGATGGCGCAGCAATTAGATCCAGCTCGCTGTCGCCTAAAGGTGGGTAAAGAGCTATTTACTGCTGCAGGTCCGCAGTTAGTTGATCAGCTTCAGCAGTTTGGCTTTGAAATCTTTTTAGATCTAAAGTTTCACGACATCCCTAACACTGTTGCCAAAGCAGTTCTGGTTGCAGCGCGTATGGGGGTGTGGATGGTTAATGTGCATGCCAGTGGTGGAGCAGAGATGATGCAAACCACTCGAACTGCACTCAAAGACAAAGGGGGTCATCAACCGTTATTAATTGCGGTAACTGTTCTAACCAGTATGGATGCTGAGGGTTTAACCGCTACAGGTATAGATCAGTCCCCATCAGAGAGAGTTCTTTGGCTGGCCCACTTGACTAAAAACGCCGGCTTTGATGGTGTCGTCTGTTCAGCCCAAGAAGCGACACTGTTGAAACGTGAATTAGGTCAAGACTTCAAATTGATTACGCCTGGTATCCGGCCACATTTTGCAGTAGTTGGGGATCAAAAGCGTATCATGACGCCAGCCCAAGCTATTGCAGCAGGTAGTGACTACCTAGTCATTGGCAGGCCTATCACTCAAGCGGATGATCCAATGAAAGCCTTGGAGCTGATCGAACAAGAACTTATGAATAAAGGATAAATGACCTTACCTAGCAGCTTTATTGTTATGTGCTACGCTTAGTATGTCTCAAGGAATTCGAGACTCATCTTTTAATCAAGGAATAGATCATGAAACTAACTCGTCATATAGCCTTGCTGCTATTAACCATTACCATTACTTTAGGGTCCTTTTCGCCCTTTTCTCTAGCTCAAAGTACTTTACCTATTAACATTAATACAGCCACTGCTGTTGAACTTGTTGAGGCCATAGATGGCGTCGGTGAGGTTAGAGCCGCTGCCATTATCGCTTTGCGTGAGCAGCTTGGGGGATTTGTTAATCTAGAACAATTGCTTGCTATCAAAGGCATAGGCGACACTACCCTGTCACGCATTCGTTCTATAATCGTGCTAGAGTAGGCGTCACTCACTCTATGATGGGTACGGTGGCTTTATACTTTGGTCATTGCACCTGTCACGTATAACAGCAATAGTTGTTACGTATTTACAAGGACATTAACAATGGCCATGACATGGCAAGGTTTGTTAGCTGATCAGCGTTTTGGCAAGCCCTATACTGAAGAGCACCACCAAGGCCGCACTCCATTCCACAAAGATTATGATAGGCTAATATTCTCTAGTGCGTTTCGACGTATGGGACACAAAACCCAAGTCCACTCGCTGTCTCATAACGACCACGTACACAATCGCTTAACGCATAGTTTAGAAGTGTCAAGCGTAGGCCGCAGCCTAGGTATTCAAGTAGGGCAAAGTTTAAAACATCAATCCCATTGGCCAGATTGGATAGAACCTCATGACTTAGGTGCTATTGTGCAGTCAGCCTGTTTGGCCCACGATATAGGTAACCCACCGTTTGGCCACTTTGGTGAGAGCTCAATTCGTCATTGGTTTGCTAGCTATGCTCAGCAGGGAGGGATGGACCAGTTGAGTTCTGCGGAGCAGGCTGACCTGCTTAATTTTGAAGGGAATGCGCAGGGGTTACGAACCCTTACACAGCTTGAATACCATCAGTTTAATGGTGGAATGCGCCTCACTTACGCTACTTTGGGAAGTTTTCTTAAATACCCTTGGTTATCAAATTCAACGCAGTGTGAACGCAAATCTAAGTTTGGCGCCTTGCAGTCAGAAAAACACATTCTAGCTGATATTGCCGGACGTTTAGGTTTGTTGCAGCAAGCAGACTTTCAATGGTGTCGCCATCCATTAGTCTATTTAATGGAAGCTGCTGATGATATTTGTTACGCCATAATAGACTTAGAAGATGGTGTAGAGCTAGGTATGATAGATGAACAAGATGTGCTGGAATTGTTATCTCCCATTACAGGACCCTTAGCCGTCCCCAAGCGCACTGCCATGGTTGACGCATATTACTCCACTCGTCGCTTGGCTTTATTGCGTGGCAAGGTTATTGATTATCTTGTGCAGTCTGCGGCCCATACTTTTATGCAGCATATACCAGCCTTATTAGAAGGGCAGCTAGAGGGAGACCTAATTTCCCATTGTGATCCTGTTACCCAACAAATTATTGGTGATGCCAAAGCGTTAGCAAAAAACCGCATATTCCTGGCACCGGAGCGCCATCGCACAGAGCTAGCAGCCTACTCGGTGTTAGAGAAACTACTTGATGGGTTTGTTCCTGCAGCCTTAGCTATAGATCAGCAGTCAGGTGATAAGCGGCTATCTTTTAAAGCAGAAAAGCACCTGGCATTGATGGGTGCCCACCGTCCTGAAAAGGGGGCAAGTGCGTATCAAGCGTTATGCTGTACGATGGACTTTATTGGTGGTATGACTGATAACTATGCTGTCGACCTAACACGCCAGCTGAGTGGGGAAATGAAATAAAACTTAGTCATCAGAGGCTATAGTTGAAATATAATCTAAGATTAAGGGATAGATAACTAACGCAAGGAAGCGTCGATGTCTGATAATCCCATTTATACTCCTGTACCTCTTAAAAACGTTATTGCTCTGACAGACCAGTTATTAGAAATTGCTGCCATGGCCGGTGCTTCTGATTTGCATTTGGAACCTTTGTTCCAAAGTATGCGTATACGCATGCGAGTCGATGGTCTAATGCAGTTGCTTAAACCTCCATTTGACCAGCTGCCAGCCACCTTAGCAGACGCCATTGTGGTGCGTATTAAGCTACTATCAGAAATGGATATTAGTGAGTCGCGTCGTCCACAAGATGGCAGCTTTCAGTGGCAGCTAAATGATAAGCGGCTAGATATACGTTGCAGTAGTTTGGCAGGGCATTGGGGTGAGAAACTGGTGCTAAGATTGCAATGGCAGCAACAAAATATTGATATCTGTCAGCAAGGCCTCTCACCCAAACAGTTACAGGTTGTTAACCATCAACTGAATAAGCCCCAAGGCCTTATCCTTGTGACCGGTCCTACAGGGAGTGGTAAAACGATGTTTTTGTATAGCTGCCTTAAACAAATCCAGGCGCCGCATATCAACACCGTAAGTGCAGAAGATCCAGTAGAAGTTGTACTGTTGGATGTTCACCAAGTTGCAGTAAATAATGCTATAAACTTATCTTTTAGCCAAATCCTCAGGGCTCTACTGCGTCAAGACCCGGATGTCATTATGTTGGGGGAGCTGCGTGATTTTGATAGCGCAGACGTTGCATTAAAGGCCGCACAAACAGGGCATTTACTACTCACTTCGATGCATACAAGCAGCCTTAGTGAGGCGGTACACCGCTGTCATGGATTAGGTGTGGATATGTTGGCCTTAAGTTACTGCTTGAGTTTAATTATTAACCAACGTTTAGTGCGTCGTTTATGTGCTCAGTGCAAACAGCCAATGACTAAGGTGCAATTAGCATCTATGAGCAGTGAAGAGTGGTTAAATGCAGTGACAACCTATGATCTTGGTTTTGGTGCAGTTAATCCTTGTTTACCTATAGGCTGTGAGGCCTGTCATGGTGGCTACAAGGGACGCTTTGGTGTATTTGACATATTGGTCATGGATCAGTCAAAAAGAGACTCTGTTGCTCAGCGGCAAGTACAGGAGCTAGAATTTGGAGCGGGGGTTCGTCGTCAAGGCTTGTGGCGCGTTATCTCCGGCCACACCAGCATCGCTGAAGTAAATCGAGTTACTTGGTAATGCGATTTTGGTGGCTATGGTATGGGTTGGATGCAAACCACGTGCAAAGTAGTGGTGCGCGACAGTGCTTAAACAGGCAACGATTATGCTTTGATTTGGCATTAGAAGGAATCCAACTCGACAGAGCGCAGCACTTGTGGCCTTGGCAGCGTTATTGGCCCAAGCGTATCGATGATAAGCACTTACAAAGCTTGTTGGGTCAATGGTCTCAGCTATTAAGTGCCGGGTTACCTTTATTGACCTGTATCACCCTGGTTCATTTGGAGCAGGCGTCAGGCCGCCTTCGTTATGAGCTTATACAGCTTCAAAGTGCATTGCTCACTGGAGCTACTTTTTCTCAATCGTTATCCCTAAGCGGTATATTTCCTTCGACGATCGTGCAATTGGTTGCAGCTGGTGAAGCAAGTGGGGAGTTGGCTAATCTGTTAACTCAGGTCCATCTCCAGCAAACGCGCCAGGCCAATCTAAAGCGCCGCTTTAAGCGCAGTTTGTTTATGCCTTTGGTGACCCTATTAAGTGGTGGGGTAGTGAGTATGCTGATCGTTTATTGGGTAGTGCCACAAGTGGCTAATTTATATGCTGCTGGGTCTTATGAATTACCCGCTTTGACTCAGTGGCTACTGAACTTTTCCCATACTGCCAAGGCGAACATGGGGAATATGTTAGTGACGTTTATATTGGCTTATATCAGTTTGAAGTGGCTCTGGTTTATACCCAACATACGAGTGAGGCTGGAGTGGGCATTGTGGCAGGTTCCAGGGATTGGTCGTTTGATGCACCTGCATAGTCAGGCTGACGTGTTTTTAGTACTCTCTCTAACATTTAAGGCTGGCGTACCATTATTAGACTGCCTAATGTTAGCTGCCAATGCCAGTTCCTGGCAGCATATATCTAGGGACCTGAAAAACGCCACTTTGAGGCTTCAGCAGGGTCAAAGATTAAGTCAAATATTAACTAAAATGTCCTGGCAACCACAAGCATTACAACTGATCCGTGTAGGAGAGTCTGCGGGTGATTTAGCGTTGAGTTTTACCCAATTACAAGGCTATTATGAGGCGCAAGTCATCGGTCAAAGTCAGTGGTTAGAGCAACTGTTAGAGCCCGTGTTACTCATTGTGGTGGCCCTATTTGTAGGCCTAATTTTAGTGGCTTTGTACTTGCCGTTATTTCAAATGGGGCAAATGATGTGACTAGTCTCATGTACTGGTATACTGGATCAGTCGATTTTTAGTGGGTTACGTTAATGATAGTAGGCCTTACAGGTGGCATTGGCAGTGGCAAAAGTGCTGTGAGTGCCCAGCTTAAAACCCTTGGTATTTCGGTAGTTGACGCCGATCAGGTTGCCAGAGATGTGGTGTTGGTGGGAAGCCCTGCTCTTAAAAGTATTGCTGAACATTTTGGTGATCAAATATTACTTGAAAATGGCGCTTTGAATAGAGCCAATTTGCGCCAACAAATATTTCTTCATAAAGCCCAAAAGCAATGGCTAGAATCGCTACTGCACCCGCTTATAGGTGCTAGTATTAATGAGCAACTTAACGCAGGCTCCAGTATTTATACTGTTTTAGAATCGCCTTTGTTGTTAGAAACATTACAGTATAAAAAAACAGATTTTGTAGTGGTTGTAGATGCCAGTGAAACGCTTCAACGACAGCGAGCTAGTAAAAGGGACGGTAATACACCAGCGCAAATCGACGCCATTATTAATAGTCAAATGCAACGGAAAAAACGTTTAGAAAGGGCCCACTGGGTACTGGATAATCAGCATGATCTAAGCCACCTGAGTAGTCAGGTGCTGCAATTACATCACCACCTTTGCCATATAATGGAAGACTAATTATGAGCCAGTACCCTTGTCCAAAGTGCCAAAAAACACTCACTTGGAACCCCAAAAACCCACACAGGCCTTTTTGTAGTGAGCGTTGTCAGCAAATTGACCTTGGGGCATGGGCCAGTGGAGATTATGCTATTGCGGGTGATGAGCTGGAAAATGATTTTTCTAGTGCGTTGCTGGGATCTGTGGATCAACACGATTAGACCAAAACAAACGAAAGGAGTTAATCTTAAGTTTCATCTGCGATACTCAGAGTTTGAGCTATAGTTAAGGAGTATCCATGTAATCACAGGAGCGTGATGTGTTGTATGCCACGCAGAGCGGCCTTAGTTCAGAGATCAAAAAAATATACCGAGTGAGCGGTTTTTCTTTGCTAGAATTATTGCTTGTAGTGGCTCTGATTGGCATTTTGGCAGCTTTTGCAGTGCCTAGCTATCAAACTTATCTTCAGAAAACGCGCTTCATGGAAGTAGTACAACACACTCATGCCATCCGCGTTGCTCAGTCCGCTTGTTTATTGCAAGCAGGAGACAGCGTTAGTGCCTGTGATACCTTTGGAGAGCTTGCTATGCCTGAACCCTTGACCAGTGATAATACCCAAAGTATTGGCGTTTCTGCTACCAGTGGTATTATCACTGGTACTGCCACCGCAGCAGCTGGCAACTATACCTTCACACTGTCTCCCAGTATAAATAGTAAAGGACTATTAACCTACACTGTGGGGGGTAGTTGTATAGCGGCAGGTTTCTGTAAGCCTTAATATTAGTTAAATGTCTAATAATTAA
>DCAT01000196.1:0-3778 GCA_002312935.1 Oceanospirillaceae bacterium UBA1126
CGGGTAATGACCGCTATGGCCATGTCATCAAGGCCCGACCTAATCATCTTTGACGAACCCACTACAGCCCTCGACGTGACCACGCAAGTTGAAGTGCTCACTGCCATGCGAACTATTGTTGAAAAGTACAACACAGCAGCCATTTACATCACCCACGATTTAGCTGTGGTGGCGCAAATGGCCGACGCCATCAAGGTGCTGCGCTATGGTGAAACCGTTGAGGATGCACCGACACGGCAAATGATGTCTAACCCTAAAGAGACCTACACCCAATCCCTTTGGGCAGTTCGATCCATAGAAAAACCACCACAACCAGCCATTGACACTGTGCTTGAAATTAATCATGTGCACGCAAGCTATGGAAAGAGCGTTAAAGTACTCAATAATATCAATATTAAAGTACCTCGTGGGCAAACACTCGCTGTTGTGGGCGAGTCAGGTTCAGGTAAATCTACCACAGCTCGGGTGATTACTGGCTTACTACCCCCACTAGAAGGCAATATCACTTTTAATGGTAATGACTTGCCAGCGGCTCTAAAAAACCGCACCAAAAAGCAATTGCAATCAATCCAAATGATCTATCAAATGGCAGACACTGCCATGAATCCTCGGCATACGGTAAGGGATATTATTGGTAGGCCATTGCACTTTTACTTGGGTTTAACAGGCCAAGCTCAAGATCAAAGGATCATGCAGTTATTACACCTTATTGAATTGGACGAGAGCTTTTTAGAGCGTTATCCAAGTGAGCTGTCTGGTGGCCAAAAGCAGCGCATTTGTATTGCACGTGCCTTAGCTGCAGAGCCAGAACTTATTATCTGCGATGAAGTAACATCGGCGTTAGACCAAATTGTACAAGAAGGTATTCTAAAGCTGCTTTTACGGTTACAAAAAGAACTGGGTATTACCTACATTTTCATTACCCACGACATCGCTACAGTGCGTGCCATTGCTGACCAAGTAGTGGTAATGTACCAAGGAAAAGTAGTAGAGCAAGGAGGTAAAGAAGAGATCTTTACCGCACCTTACCCTGAGTACACTGAGCTACTCTTGTCGTCTGTACCTGAGATGGACCCAGATTGGTTAACTCAACTGCAACAGCAACGGGCTGCTGCAGACGCCTGACCTTTGGCCTAAAATCGATCACCACAATAGCTCACTTTGTGGTCAGCCCGTGATAGCCATTCTGCGTCTAATTCGATGCCCCAACCCGGCTTATGGGGCATGATGAGTTCGCCATGTTGAATATCAAAATTAGGTTTGAAAATATTGGCTTGCCAAGGGTAGTAATCTAATCCCTCAATAGAGAACTCAAGGTATTTACCTGCGTTTGGAATAGCTGCCATAATGTGCGCCGAAAATAAGGTAACTAAAGATAAGTTAGCGCAGTGAAGGGTGACCGGTATGTTAGCTTTTTGGGCGATAGAGGCCACTTCTAAAGTGCGCGTAATACCGCCCATATAGCACACATCAGGTTGCACAATATCCACCACCTTAGTGTCTACCATATGCTGCCATATACGTAGATCGTTATCTTGCTCACCACCAGTTACATCAATATCTAAGGCCTCTGTTACTTGGCGTGTCCAATCTGGCTGCCAATAGGGGCAAGGCTCTTCAAAGTGGCTAACACCATAGTCTTGTAACATGCGTCCCACTTCAATGGCCTTCGCTGGCGTGTATGCACTGTTAGCATCAACCAACAAGGTCACGTCATCGCCTAGCTGCTCTCGCACACGCTTCACAATAGCTTCCGTGCGCCCAGGCCACTGATCAATATCATGACCACATTCCTGACCGACCCGAAACTTAAAAGACGTATGGCCAAACTCTTCTTTGAGCGCCAAAAAGCGTTCTGCTTCTGCTTCTGGTGTGATTTCACGCTGCATGCTAGAGGCGTAAACGGGGACAGAATTTGCCGTGCCACCTAACAATTGGCATACACTCTTGCCCTCACGTTTAGCATGTATGTCCCATAATGCGGTATCTAAACCACAGAGTGCACGATACAGATAGCTGCCAGGGAACTTGTGCTCCCGCTCCAACACCAACTGACCTAACCCCTTAATATTGTTCGCGTCTAAACCCATGACATGGGGCGCCACTTGCCGGTGCACTACTTGGGCTGTGATGTCTGAATTATAGGTGCAGGTTTGGCCCCAACCTTCTTCACCTGTGTCGGTGCGTAAACGCAGCAAGCCCATGTATTCATTGGTAAAGGTTTCTATGCTGATGATTTTCATTTTCAGTTACACCTATTAAAGATCAGATAAAATTAAATCGGCAGCTTTTTCACCTACCATGATGGTAGCGGCATTAATATTGCCACAAACCACATTAGGGAAAATAGATGCGTCTACTACTCTCAAACCCTGTAAACCATGAACCTTAAGTTCACTATCTACCACATTATCCAGTGGGTCTGGGCCCATACGACAAGTACCGCAGGGGTGGAATACAGTGTCTGCGTTATTACGAATATCCTCAATCAGCTGAGCATCTGTTTTGCACTCTGCCCCCGGTCGCATTTCATCCAAAGTAATGGCTTGCAAGGGCGAGGTTTCAGCGAGTTTGCGAATTAACTTAACACCGTCCAACAGGTCTTGCACTTCGTCCTTATGGGTTAGGTAATTAGGTTCAATAGCAGGCGGTTTTCTGGGGTCATTAGAGGTAATGTTAATTTCCCCTTCAGACCTAACCCGGCAATTGGAAACCCCTAATACGTAAGCAGGAAAAGGGTCTGGGTTCATCATGGGCCTTTCACCTAACGGGGCTTTAGTATAGCTCAATGGAGAAAAATACAATTGAATATTAGGCCGATCTAAGCCCTTGCGCGTATGCACAAACCCCCCAGCTTGATTAATACTTAAGCTTAAAGGCCCCCCTCGCGTAAGCACATAACGAACCCCTTGCCATAATTTACCCCACCAAGGGTGTAACTGCTGATTTAATGTAGCTTGGCTAGACCGGTAAAAATAGCTATGGCCAATGTGATCCTGTAGATGTTGCCCAACTGCAGGGCTCTGATGCACTTGTTCAACCCCAGCCTTTTGTAATATATGGCTTGGGCCTACACCCGACAGTTGTAATAATTGTGGTGAATTAACAGCGCCAGCGCTAAGGATGATTTCTTTGGTGGCGTTGGCATAATGGATTTTATGTTGGTGGTGATACTCTACCCCTACGGCACGCTTACCTGAAAACACAATACGCGCAACTGACGCATTGCAAATCACTGTTAAGTTGGGCCGATGTCGAGCCGGTTTTAAATAGGCTCTAGCTGCAGACATTCGCTGGCCTTGGTGTGTGGTGAGCTGATAGTAACCTACACCTTCCTGATTTTCCCCATTCATGTCAGCATTGTAATCAAAGCCAAGCGCTTGGCCTGCTGCAACAAACTGCTTACACAAGGGGTGAAGTTTAGCTGATACGTCAGAAACATTTAGCGGGCCATCGCCACCCCTAAACTCAGTGTCACCGTGCTGCCATGATTCCATCCGTTTAAAATAGGGCAGCACATCGTCATAACTCCACCCAGAGTTCCCCGCCCTTTCCCAATCATCAAAATCTTGTTGATGACCACGCACATAAACCATAGCATTAATAGAACTAGAACCACCCAGGGTCTTGCCTCTTGGCCAATAACTAGTGCGGCCATTAAGTCCTACATTAGCTTGGCTAGTGTACATCCAGTTCACTTTAGATTGATAAAATGTTTTGCCATAGCCAATAGGCATTTGTACATAAAACCGTTTATCACTGGGGCCTGCTTCTAACA
>DCAT01000196.1:4162-10211 GCA_002312935.1 Oceanospirillaceae bacterium UBA1126
CCTGCACCAATAATAATATAGTCATAACTTAGCCCTTGCTTCATTTGCCTAAATCCCTCACTGCGCTGCAGATTGCCTGAAAATTAGCAGCCGCTTTGTCACTCATATTACGGGCTCGCAAATGGCCATGCACCAAACCTTGCCCCAAGGCCACATGGTTGGTTACTGCTACGTTAGCTGCTTGTAAAGCGTGGGCATAGAGTTCACAGTCGTCTCGCAGCGGGTCTATTTCAGCTGGAAATAAATGCGTCACTGGCAACCCACTATAGCTTAGCGTTTGCATGGGCATGAAATTACCCCCTAGGCTAGCCATAATGCTCAAATCACCACCTACACGAACTGGCAGGTAATAATCCATATCTTCTTTACTGAGTAATGGTGCAAATGCATGTTCAGTCATCGATGGCGTATCCACACCAAAGGTTAAGGAAGGGTAGATTAACACCTGACCCAACAACTGGGTGCCCACATAGCGCTTGCGAGCATTAGCCACACAAGCACTTAAAGTGCCACCCGCGCTGTCTCCTACTAAAACTAACTTTTGGCCTTTTTTTAACAAATTATCCACTACAGCTAGGCAATCGTTAATATCATCTGGGTACTGAAATTCGGGGGCTAAGCGGTAATCTACTGACACTAAATCAAAACCCGTATCCTTAGCTAGCTGGCCACAAATATCATGATGACTATCTAAGTTCCCCACCACAAAACCTCCACCATGGAAAAATACAATTTGCTTGGCTTGATCAATGTTGGTTCGGTCTTTATGAAGGTAATGCCTTACCGGCACTCGATGCCCACAAAAACCCAATATCGTGTCATCTTGCACCTGTATACCATCAGCAAGCGGCGCTGCAATGTCTTTACATTTGGCGTTGTACCATTGCCTTTGCTCGTGCGCACTAGCTCTCGTGGCATCCACTGGGTCATGGCCTAAACTCTGGTCAACAAATGCCTGTATCTGCTCATCTAACGGGGTCATGCAAAGCCCCTTGAAACTTTCTCTTTCCAGTTTTTTAGGTGCACTTGCTGGCCATTTTCTAAGGCTTCTAAACTGGCGTCGAGGTAAAAATGATCTGCGTCACAGGTCACCTTAAGGCTAGTGTAAACATCTATTTCCCAGCCGGGCCTAGCTTGTTTCGAGTGCCATTTACAGAAGCTAGCAGCAGAATGTGGGTTGTGGGGCAATACTGAGTGTTCTTCATGACACACCTCACCCACCGTAAGCTTGTGATCGGTAAAAGTGAATTCACCAAAATCATCATCAATAAAGGTGGTCTGCCGACCATCCTCAGCGTTAACTTGGCTAACCCGTGTATGTGTTTCTGGCCTAATTTGTTGGGTTTCATTTACTGAACACACATAACCCTCACCTAAATCTCGCGTTAGCTGGCCTGTGCGGTCGTGCAATGGAACCGTCAGTGTTGCTGTACTTAAGTCTAAACTCAGGTTGGCTTTTTGCGCTGCAGGCCATAGCAACGGAAAATAGGCAGTAGATATAGACAAACGTAATTGATGACCTTGCGGTATTTCATACCCCGTATCATCCAACTTTATAGTGATATCCATCGATTCACCGGCAATCACAGCTTTGGGGAAATCTAAGCCGCCACGCATGGCCAAGTTAAGCACACCATAGGTAATGCGAGTGCTGCTGCCATCAGGGGCTACATCGCAAAGGCGTAAAATCATTTGAGCACAGTTTTGGTCACTGGTGACACGGGCCTTAAATACGGCACCACCTAAAATAGAAACGGCTTTAACCATCGCCTGCGTATCAAAACACAGGCTATTGGCGTCATCTTGGCGCTGATCTGTAGGGAAGTCTGGGCCACACCAAATAATACAATATTCACCACTAGCCCCACCAGTTGTTAGCGGGCTATTAACACTTACCTGCCCACCACCACTAGTTTCTATTAAATAACCTGATGAACTTAGTTGTAAATGAATACTGTTTTTTTGTATCGGCCACTGATTGCCTTCTACCCAAACCCCCGGGCGCACATCGTATGCTGCCTGAGGTGGCACACCGTCTTGGATATAAGCAGCAATAGTGGGTTCTGCCATAATGCCGTTATCAATACCCTTTAGCCAGTAGTCCCACCAGCGTTTAGCTTCGCCTAAAAAGTCTATCTCTGGCTTAGGTGACGCATAATTAGGGTATTTATGGGCCCAAGGGCCTATTAAAGCCTTTTTGGGGCAGGCTAACCCGCCCATCATGCGTGGAATCGCTTCAGAATAAGCATCACCCCAGCCGCCTATGCAATAGACTGCAGCTTTTATAGAACTATAATCTTCACTAATTGAGCCATGCTTCCAGTACTCATCCTTGTAACTGTGTGCTAGCCACTCCTTGGCTAAAAATGGCATATTTTCCAGACGATGCAACCACTGCTGGCGCCAAGTGTTCGGCAATAATAGTGGGTCTGGCGCCTTTGCCATGTAGCAGGCCATCGTTGAGGCCCAGCTAAAATTTTCTAACAATAGTGCGCCACCACGGTAATGAATGTCATCTGCGTAGCGATCATCAGTAGAACATACAGTCACTATGGCTTTTAGAGCAGTAGGCGCCATTGCAGCTACTTGGAGGCTGTTAAAACCACCCCAAGACTTGCCCATCATGCCCACTTTTCCACTACACCATGGCTGCCTCGTTAACCAGTGGATCACTTCTACCGCGTCATCAAGCTCTTGTTGTAAATATTCATCCAACATTAGCCCTGTAGACTCACCACAACCGCGCATATCGACGCGAATGCAGGCGTAACCAAAACCCGCCCAATAGGGATGCATTTGCTCATCACGGATGGCGGTGCCATCACGTTTTCTATAAGGAATGTATTCTAAGATTGCAGGTGCGGGAGACTCTACTGCATTGACGGGAAGCCAAGCTCTAACCGCTAACTGAGTGCCATCTGCAAGTGGAATTAAGAAATGTGTCCACTCTTCAATAGTGTGGGTAAAATCGAGGTTGTTCATCATCTGTTGCCACTCCCATAACTTAGCCTTTAAAACAGCCCATATATATTCCACAACATACCACTAGATTATTTGCTAGGTATAGCAATTTTTAGCTAAATGGTTACTCGCAGATGGTGTTAAACTAAGCCTCTTAGTTAAACTTGCAGCTGCTCAAAAGATACCCCAGCACACAGGAAACAGAACACCATGATGAAATCTTTTCTCAGCTCACCCAAAGTCGGTCTGTTATTAATTAGTGGACTCGGTATAAATCTAAGCTGGTTGTTTTTATTACCCTGGAGTTGGAGCAGTGTGGTCACCTTGATGATGACTGCCATTATACTTAAGTTGGGCTACAACCGGCATGCCCTCAAAAAGCATATCGCTTATGACTTTAGCCTACTGGGAGGGACGTGTTTGGTCGTAATAGCCCTGAAATATTTTTTAATGGAAACCCTAGTCATGGCCCCTGCTGCGGCGTCAACAATGGCAACCTTATGGACATGGGTGGCCATGACCATACTATTTACTAAAATTATACCTCGCCATATTCAGCATGAATTTGCCTTAGGCCATAAATTGGTTTAACTGTTGTTATACTCACCACATCTGTTGGCTAAAATGGCGACGGCATAGGGACTGGTATTGGTCGTTACCACCAATCACGACTTGTTCACCATCTTTGATCACAGCGCCATGCTCATCAGTACGAACCACCATGGTTGCTTTGCGGCCACAATGACACACCGTTTTCAGTTCCACCAACTTGTCAGCCCAAGCCAACAAGTATTGGCTACCCGGAAATAGCTCACCCCTGAAATCCGTACGAATGCCATAACATAACACTGGAATATCGAGGTGATCTACCACCTGGGTTAGCTGCTTAACTTGCTCACGGCTTAAGAATTGGCTTTCATCAATAAGAATGCAATCAATATGCTGACTTGAGTGTTGAGTTTGCAAAATGCTCAACAAATCATCTTTCTTAGTAAACAGTTGCGCCTCAGCAGCCAAGCCAATACGGGAGGTGACTTTACCGATGCCATAGCGATCATCTAATGCCGCCGACATGATAAACGGACGCATGCCACGCTCTTGGTAGTTATACGCTGATTGCAATAAAGCAGTAGATTTACCAGCATTCATGGACGAGTAATAAAAGTAAAGTTGGGCCACTATAGCAAGCCTTTTACGGGTAACGGTACGTTAGCCCTTAGGGAATAATTAGTTGGGGCGACAGGGACTAATGAACCAATCTAACCCACCGAAGAATATGAACTTAAAACCAATCAAAAAATAGTACTAATAAAGTTATCAACAGCAATTTATACTTAAATGAAGCGTGTCATTGGTGCCAAGAGCTTGCGCAGTCAGTCTACCAGACTATCTGTCAGGCGCCTTAATTTTTAATACCAAATACGACTAGAAAATTAATGAACTGCGGCTTAGCAGGCTTTGGGTCTATAGCCTGCTAAAGATCGAACGGAAGTTTGAAAGGCCCAAGGAGGCTGGTAATCAATCACAACCCAAGATCGATAAACCACCAACAAGGTATGAGCAGAATTATGTTTAGTACTGGCTAATAAGGCAGGGCTATGCCAGCCAATCGTAGCTAAGCCTGCCAGCAAGACCGAATACAACAAACTGATACGCATTTCTAGCCGTCAGTGGCTAGTCAATAACGTACCCACTGTCGCAATGGAAACCTATTTAGAACTCTAAAGGGATATCGGTGAGAGGACCAAGGTCAATGGCCTTGGGTATGGCCAGCATACAAATTAGTAGGTTAGATGAAATCTAACCTACCTGCTGGATATCTAGCCCAATTTATTAAATGCCACTAAACTGTTCAATGTCACCCGGCTTTCTTAGCATTTTATCAACTTCGTCCAGATGTAACTCTTCACAAGAAATCATTTCTCTCGCATACTCTTCGATCAAAACGTTATTCTCTTCTGCAGCAAGCTTCATTAGGTCGTAGTAACATGCTAACGCTTCTTTTTCATGGGTCAAACTCTCACGCATAATATTGCCAATATCGTGATTTTCAGTTTCTAACAAGGGTCCAATCTTTAACGACGGGTGCCCACCCAACAAAGTTACCATTTCACCAGCGCGATGGGCATGCTCTAAACCCTCCATAGCATTACTTTTCATCCAGCTAACAATAGGAATTCGATTATAGCCATAAATCATCAATGAATAATGTGTATACCTCACTACACCGGCCAGTTCTAATTCCATTATTTGGTTAAGCTTATCTATAATTTTCAATTTTTTCTCCAAGCCCCCTATTAAAATTGGTGTAAAAAGAGGCAGGGTTGGCATTGCCCACTTTTTGCTAAAAACCTTATCTGTAACCCTAAGATATTTATAAAACGTTAAGATATATAATAATAATTAGTTGGCACAAGAGATTTAAACCTAAGCCAAACCTACATAACTAAACTGTTTTACGTTTCGATACCAGCTACACTTTCCTACAAATAAACAGATTAAAAAAATATTTATTTCCTAATCCCCCACAAAGCATACTGTTATTACATTATAAATAAAGTGCTTTTAGCCACTTGTTCAGAAAATGAACACTAAAATTTAAGCAGTCCAAATACTGGACGGTTAATGTAGTTTTAGAAAAATGTTGTAAGCCAGCAAGTAGTTCAAGCAAACCTAGGAAGGCTTCAAATTAAGCCTTACAGCAATTTCTAAGAAGAGCTAATGAGCATTGGTAGCATTTTAGTGCCAGATGAGCGAACGCAGTTTTAACTATGGCTGTGAGGTGCTTAATCGGTGTTGGAGCGGGAGTGGAAAGGGAAGAGTGACATCTAAAACTCGAGGTAAGGGCTATGGCAGCTTGGGTGCGAATAAATACTCAGTTAGCCAGGTAAGACTAAAAAGTAGAGCCAGTCATACTTAAACTTCTCTAGAGAAATTGATTTTTAGCCACCCTAGTAGGTACCCCAATCTCTAAAGTCGCCATGAAAACACTGTTTTTTAAAGGACTATAAGGAAAGTTTCGACTCCCCCCATCTTCACCACATAACAGTTTCAAGCGCTCTTATTGAGACTCATAATTAGCCTCGTT
>DCAT01000128.1 GCA_002312935.1 Oceanospirillaceae bacterium UBA1126
CGAGTATGAGGAAGATGGGAAGTATGTGTTAGCTTACTCGTCGCACCCAGATAAACTTGTGGCAAATAAAAATTATGCGCCCGCAGAAAAAATGTACCTTTGGCATGTTAACTACCACCCAGATGGAGGGCAATTATTTTTCCCAACACAAGCGGGTGTATTTATATCACCACTGGCGCTGCCTGGCGATGATATTAAACCTGAAGACTTTAAGGCTTTTTATTTTAATGGTACCAAAGGCTTGTATATTCACCCCAATGTTTGGCATGAAGGGGTGTTTCCAGTTGCAGAAAAAAGCTCTTTTATGGGGCGTCAAGGTAAAGTACACGCCCGCGTAAGCATTGACTTAAAAAAAGAATTTAATAAATACCTTTGCTTTAAAACACGCATTTAAAAACCATTATTCCACTTACCCAAGTCGCTGTAATAGCGAGTTATTGCGACAGCTTAAGCCAAGTTAAACTGGTTCTTAAGGTACGCAATGATGTCATTAGACTCGTACAGCCATTCCACAGAATTATCTGGTTTTTCAATTCTTAGGCAAGGCACTTTGTGCCGTCCACCCTCGCGCACCAATTCCGCTTTAAGTTCAGCATCATTTTTGGCATCACGCAGCTCAATATGCAGCGCGTGGCGCTTTAATTCACGCCGAACTTTGACACAAAAAGGACACGTTTTAAACTGATATATCGACATGGAAGCCGTCACATCATCAATGGCTCTTTGTTCTTCGGCCTCTCTAACAACAGCTTTTGGTGAGGTGAGAAAATCTAGAATCAAAATAATTTGTCCCAAGACCCATCGAATAACTTTCATTAGCTAGCTCCACCATAATTGGTAAATTGAAATACGCATCACTATGCAAAGCCAAAGCTTTGCCATTTTTATGGCTTTTAAGCATGCTGTGATTCACGGAAGTTGCAGATGACCCCTCATCGTCGATAAGCAAATCAAAACTGGGCTATAGCTTACAGGGTTTAATTCAAATCGGCCCCATTTATTTGTCAAGATAAGCCTATAAACTGTACAATTTATGGATCACCCCAATACCTGCCATTAAGTTAAGGAAAACGCAGTAAAATGCTGCAGACATCCCCACAAACTCAGATTATAATGATTGAAGGTTTACGCTTAATTTGTGGTCGTTACCCATCGGTGGGAATTGTCCGTAACACAATAAATTTAAGTTTTTTAGGTTCATTAATTCAACACAGAATTTAAAATCTGTTGTTATCTATAAAGGCACCGCAATGACGCAAGCTCAAATCGTTACATTTAGTAAAGCAGGCGGCCCAGAGGTCATGACGCTGTCTGAACAAACAATTACAGCCCCTAAGTCTGGTCAGGTAAGCATTAAGCAAGAAGCCATTGGCGTAAATTACATCGATATTTATAAGCGAAGTGGCGTTTACCCCACGGAATTTCCGGCTGGCTTAGGGTTTGATGCTGCAGGCGTTGTGACTGCTCTAGGTGATGGGGTTCAGCACTTAAAACTAGGTGAACGGGTTGCTTATGCAGCCCCTTCACAAGAATCTTATGCCAGTTATCGAACCTTAAACGCAGCACAAGTCTGCCCCTTACCTGCCAACATTTCCTTTGAACAAGCGGCGGCAATCATGCTTAAAGGCATGACAACGCAGTATTTGTTTGAGCAAACAACACCCCTAAAAGAAGGCGACACAGTATTGTTTCATGCTGCTGCAGGTGGCGTTGGCCTAATAGCCTGCCAATGGGCTGCAGCTAAAGGACTCACCCTTATCGGTACCGCTGGTTCGGACGAAAAATGTGCGCTAGCAATGGCTAATGGTGCATCACATTGCATCAATTACTCAACAGAAGATTTTACCAAGAAAGTACTCGAGTTAACCCATGGTAAAGGCGTTGATGTGGTGATGGATTCGGTGGGTGCATCTACTTTTGAGGGATCTTTAAACTCACTTAAACCATTCGGCATGATGATTACCTTTGGTAACGCTTCAGGCAAAGTGCCACCATTTGATGTAGGCATGCTTGCCGCAAAGGGCTCTTTAAAGTTAACAAGGCCCACAGTGGCAACTTACGTTGCAGACTTTGAAATGTGCCAAAAAATGGCTAAAAACCTATTTGATATGGTTAGTTCTGGAAAAATTAAAGTTAATATAGGTAATCGCTACCCTATGGCTAATGCGGCTCAAGCGCATATCGATTTAGAAAGCCGTATTACCACAGGATCTAGCATTTTGATCCCATAGGTTTTGGGAAGCGGGTGCTGCCTTGAATGGTTAATTCTGCCTTAACTCATGTCACATTATGATACTGACTAAGGCTCAAGTGCTTAGCCAGCGCCGTATCTAATCGCCTAAAGTTCCAAAACGCCCCCCTTCTGGCTGCGCAGGCAGCCAACACACTAACTTAGGCCTAGTGATCAGCTGCCACTGGTGCATTACCAAAGTTTGCCGCCTGCTTAATCCACATTTTTACATATGACTTAATCTTGAAATAATCACACCATTAATATTAAATTCTAACTGAGAATCGTTTGTATTCGCATTCGTATTGATGTATTATTTGGTTATAGGGAAGCAGTTACTGGCCCTAAAGCCACCGCAGTGTAAAAATACATTACGGTATTTAGATTATTAACCAGCTGATTCTGTTAGCACTCACTAGAGCAATAATTAAAAAGTTTTCAAGCGATCCCTAAACGCGCCCTCTCAGTAGTTTAGGGATCCCTTGAGAGCTTTTTTTTGTACTGCAATATGTTTACATGTTTATTCTGTAGAAAGGTAAACATGTCCTGCTAAACAGAATACAACTAAGTTTTTACCCAACAACAGCATCTATTTGAAAGATTGGCTCAGCACAGCATTACACATCAATATTTGCTAGGGCAAGTTATTAAGTAGTTTAAAAAACAGGGGATTTATAGTGAATAAAAGTGAACTAATTCAGGCTATTGCGGTGGAGACTGATGTTCCAAAGGCTGCCGCAAAGCGTATACTGAATGCAATCACAAGAGCCATTAATGCGTCGCTCATCAATGGTGAACCTGTTTCCTTAGTTGGCTTTGGTACTTTCTCTGTCAAGTCCAGATCAGCTCGCTCAGGTCGTAACCCAAAGACGGGCACTAGCATTGAAATTGCAGCTGCCAATCGCATTCACTTTAAACCAGGAAAAACGTTAAAGACTGAAATCAACAGTTAGTAAGGCCTATGTGTTAGGTGCTAAAAATATAATTTATTGACAGAGTTTTACTAGGCAAGTATGCCTATAACCCAATATTTTTAGCACTGTAGCCCTCCCCTATTAAGTTTTCTGAGCTTTTTAATGGACGAGTCACCATCAACCATCAGTGATCATGGCATTCCACTATTAGTTTGTAATAAGAATGTTGCTTGAAATCCCTGTAGCCCAAGACATTAAGCTGGATACCCTCATACCACATTTACAAAACCATACCCTTTATCCTTGGAAATACTTAAAAGCTAATTTTTTCATAGTGCCAATTTGTATAATTCCAACACACTCCAAACCATGACATCGTAGTGATTAAACCAGCTGTTAACCCATCTGTTTGGCACAAGTTAACTCATTGGTTAGGGCACCCTTAATGTAATAACTGGCACTGATCAACCAATGAAATACATTGGTGGCCAAAGGCACGCTATGTTTTGTGAATTTATCGCAAGCATAATAGGCAAGCCTGGTGATATTATTGTGCACATTAATAAAGAACTAGATACCATTTAACTGACGTTAGATTTTTATTGGTTGGTATTAGTTTTAAAATAATCTGCACATAGAGCCTTTTAACATGGACCTGTTTTCGCAATTATTAGACCCCCCTATTAATATACTGCCCCAAGATGGCGAGGCCAATTATCACGGTGTGGTGCTGATTGCCGATGATGCAGATTATTTTTTTAGTTGCTTGCTCAACACGATCGAATGGAAAAATGATGAGGCTATTATCTTTGATAAAAAGGTAGTGACTAAACGCAAGGTGGCTTGGTATGCGAGCCAGCCGTTCAACTATACCTATTCAAAAATAACCCGGCCTGCATTGCCATGGACCCTTGAGCTGCTTGATTTAAAGCACAGAGTAGAATCTATTAGCGGAGAAAAATTCAACTCTTGCTTGCTCAACCTTTATCATACTGGCGATGAAGGCATGTCTTGGCATAGCGATAGTGAACAACAGCTAAAGCCACACGGCGCAATTGCTTCAGTAAGTTTGGGTGCAGAACGCCAATTTGTTTTTAAACATAAAAAGACCCAACAAACCCATGGTTCAGTTTTACAACATGGTAGCTTACTAGTAATGAAGGGAACAACTCAAACCCACTGGCTGCATCGATTACCACCCACTAAAAAAATACATTCTTCAAGAATAAATTTAACGTTTAGAACCATTATTGAACAATAATATAGCAGCTTTGTAGCTGAGCTCCAGCCCATAAGTGAGCCACATTTAATGGTATATACAAGGATAACTATCAATCTATATTTTTTCTTGGTCATTATAATTAGTTGTGAATCAGTATCTATGGGTACCTTATAGCTTTAGTATTAATCGAATTCGACAAAAGAGCTATGTAAACACATACAAAGCCTAGCACTTAGAGATAAGTTATAATGACTCAATCAACCTTTGCCACCTACCCAAGCCTAAAGGGTAAAACAGTCTTTATCACCGGCGGTGCCTCAGGCATTGGCGCCGAACTAGTGCGCAGCTTTGCAGCTCAAGGGGCAAGAGTGGGGTTTGTTGATTTAGATGAGGCCAATAGCCAAGTATTGGCAGACACATCAGAGGCCATTATCTATGAACTGTGTGATCTTAAAGATATCAAAAGCTTACAGAATGCGCTGGCAAAACTAGCATTACGAATTGGGCCAGCTACTATTTTGGTTAACAATGCAGCTAATGATGACCGCCATAGTTGGCAAGAGGTCACTCCAACCTATTGGGATGAACGCTTACAAACTAACCTTCGTCATCAGTTTTTTGCGATCCAAGCTGTTGCGCCAGGCATGATCGAAGCTGGCGGTGGTTCCATTATTAACATGGGGTCTAACAGTTGGCATGAGGCAGGGGGCGGTTTTCCTGCTTACGCGACCTCTAAAGCTGCCGTCCATGGCCTCACCAGAACCATGGCACGAGATTTAGGTAAACATCGTATTCGAGTCAATACTGTGGTTCCGGGCTGGATTATGACTGATCGGCAAAAACAGTTATGGGCTACGCCTGAAACCCTAGAAAAACAGCGCCAAAGGCAATGCTTGCCAGATTTAATCGAGCCTATTTACGTGGCTAGAATGGTTATTTTTCTAGCTTCAGATGACGCAAGTATGTGTTCAGCTAATAATTATATGGTTGAAGGTGGCTCTATTTAAAAATGCGTCAGTAAAGCAATCTGCGCTATTTACAGCCAATAAGCATCTTCTTAGCCTTTATCATGAGTGTCACCACAGACATTTAATGCATCACAGCAACAGACTCACGTCTTTCAAGGTGTGGGCCATTACCTTTGGCAGCCATCAAAATATATATTTTTAGATCGGCATACAGCAACGCTAGGTATTGATCCATCCATAACGCTTGGCTTGGATGCTGAACTAGCTGGTCTTCTAACCGGTTTATAGCCATCCAAATAACATCTTCGGCTTGGCTTACGTGCTTTAGGTTATTAAAATTCATTGCTAGTAACTGAGCTGATGCTGCTAGCCAGTCACAAGATACCTCATTGTCTATGTTGCTATGGGAAAGCAATATTTCTGCCGCTTCAAATGCGCAACCCAAATGAGGAATAGCTTCTTGCCACTGTAAATGGTCATTATAAAATTGCCCTGTGTCAAAGCCAATTTGGCAAAATTTAAGGGCTTTTTCTGTATTCGCTCTTAATTCTTGTTTATGGGCTGCACATATAAAGCGTAATTTCATCGGTCGGTCATCCTTAACAATGTCTCAATAGTAAAAAGCTAGTGACACTTTTTAAAGTGCCAATTTCGATACTGAAGGTAACATCAATTAGTATATTCTTCAACACTATTGATAATCATTATCATTTGTATTACCATTTACTTTCACTGGAAATATAATGAAGGAAATGGTTTTAATGTCTTACTCTTTACTCACCACTTTGGGCGCTGCTTTTCTAGTTGCGAGCCTTTCGGGCTGCAATAACGCAAGCGTTAACGACAACGAAAAAAACATCAGCAAAACTGATGTAATAGATACCTACGCTAACATTGCCCTGGCAACTTTTGAAGATTCATTAACTGAAGCTGAAGTTTTACATACATCGATTAAAAACCTAATAGCTACACCTACAGAAACTAACCTTAACGCTGCAAAACTTGCCTGGCTTGCTGCACGCGTCCCCTATCAACAATCTGAAGCCTATCGCTTTGGCAACCCAGTAGTAGATGCATGGGAAGGTAAAGTAAACGCATGGCCACTGGATGAAGGTTTAATTGATTATGTGGACGCAAGCTACGGTACAGCCTCAGATGACAACGACCTTTACCTTGCTAATGTGATCAATAGTAAACAAATTAACATTAATGGCAGCATGGTTAATGTAACTAATATTACCCCAGATCTTATCGCCAACACCCTGCATGAAGCCGATGAGGTAGAGTCTAACGTTGCTAGTGGTTACCATGCTATTGAGTTTTTGTTGTGGGGCCAAGATCTTAACGGTACAAACCCAGGAGCAGGCGCTCGCCCAGCTTCTGACTACGACGTAAACGATTGTTCAAATGCAAATTGTGACCGCCGTGGAGATTACCTTTTAGCAGCAAGCACACTTCTGCAATCAGACCTAAAAGACATCATCAACGCGTGGAAAGTGGATGGTGAAGCTAGAACAGATTTGACTAGTGCAGCTGACGCTGAGGGTATTAGTGCCATGGTTATTGGCATGGGTAGCTTATCTTATGGCGAACTCGCTGGGGAACGTATGAAACTGGGACTCATGCTAAATGACCCCGAAGAAGAGCACGATTGCTTTTCAGATAATACGCATAACTCACATTTTTATGACGCAAAGTCTATTCAAAACGTTTACTTAGGCCAGTATACACGCGTTGATGGCAGTGTTGTTTCTGGAACAAGCTTGTCAAGTTTAATAGCGATGGCTTCTCCCCAGCTAGATGCACGTATGAAAAGTGCGCTTACCCATACTATGGGCCAAATGCAAGCGATGGTAGACCGTGCTGAGAGTACAGAACGTTATGATCAAATGATTGGTAGTGGAAACCGTGTTGGTAACCAAGTAGTGCAAAATGTGGTAGATGCACTAACAGCACAAACCTTGGTCATTGAAGAGTTGCTTCCTATTTTATCAATAGACCAACTGGCTTTTGAGGGTTCTGACAGCTTAGACAACCCAAGCGCAGTGCAATAACTTTTAGTCAAAACCAAAGGACCAACCGAACAGCTGCCAGACAGCTGTTCGATTTTTTTTAAGATGAATAAATCAGCTTTACTACTAGCCCTTTTGGGTTTTATGTGCGCCTTGATATACCCACAAGCTTTTGCGTTAGTGCATCCGGCAACACAGAACTTTAGCCAGGCTGAGCCTGGAGAGTCCCTGCCTGGTGGGAGCGCTACTGTTAATAAAAAACGTAACACCCATAGTTTCTCTCATAGTTCGGCTAACTTAAAGTTCTCGCGTAAGATGAACTTTAGCTTAGGCAATGCCCTATTTAAAAAGATTTGGGTTGCATCACCATCGTCTACTTTGGCAAGTGATGGGCTTGGGCCTTTGTTCAACGCCCCATCCTGCCAGCGTTGTCACATAAAAGATGGCAGAGGTCACCCGCCTAAGGCTAATTTCCCCCAGGACAATGCCATTTCTATGCTCATGCGGTTGAGCATACCACCTCAAACTAAACGCCAACGTGACTCACTTGCTAGCGGCCGTGTGGGGGTTATTAGTGAACCCACCTACGGAAGTCAACTGCAAGACTTAGCAGTTACAGGAAACTTGAGTGAAGGTAAAATTAACATTACTTATGAGGAAAAAGTTATCCACTTGAAAGGTGGTGAAAAAATTAGTCTGCGCCATCCAACCTACACTATAACTAACTCAAATTATGGCCCACTTCACCCACAAACAATGATGTCAGTTAGGGTAGCGCCACCCATGATTGGGTTAGGATTGTTAGAAGCGATCTCAGCCAGTGACACCCTCAGCCTTGCAGACCCTGAAGACACCAATAATGATGGTATTTCAGGCAAAGCTAATGAAGTTTGGGACTTTGTAAAGCAACGCAGCAGCCTTGGCCGGTTTGGATGGAAAGCAGGGCAACCTAACCTACCACAGCAAAATGCTGATGCATTCAGTGGAGACTTGGGAATTGCTAGCCCCCTTTTTAAAAGCGTAACAGGAGACTGTAGCCAAGCTCAAGTCACCTGTATTGAAGCTCCCCATGGCGGCACACTACAGCATGACAATGTAGAAATTTCTAATGAAAGTATGAAGTTAGTTAATTTTTATACGCGTAATTTAGCCTTACAAAAACGTCAAAAAGTGAACAGCCCAAAGGTGTTGGCGGGCAAGGCTTTATTTTACCAAAGTGGTTGTGCAGATTGCCACCAACCCAGCTATACCACTTCAGAAAATGCTGACATAGAGCAAGCTGGACAGCGAATATGGCCTTATACAGACCTTTTACTACACAATATGGGCAGAGGTTTAGCCGATCACAGGCCAGAATTTATGGCGACAGGCTTTGAGTGGCGCACGCCACCATTATGGGGTATTGGCCTAACCCAAACCGTCAATAAACATAACTTTTTCCTCCATGACGGTAGAGCTAGGGGCCTTCTTGAAGCCATCATTTGGCACGGCGGAGAGGCGCATAAAGCACAGCAAAAAGTAGTTAATATGACACCTGAAGAAAGGCGTTTATTAATTACATTCTTAGAGTCTCTCTAATGGTTAAAAAATGTATTCCATCAAACCTAATACAGCTTATTTTTGCTGCCTTACTGTGGTTTATTATCATTCCAAGCCACGCTAACCTATTGGTAAGTAACAACGAAGTGGCGGCATGGGTTGACCAGTATGTGTTGCCAAGTTACCAAAACTTGCACCAGGCCAACCTGCAACTTCAAACCCATGCTGGGGAGCTCTGTGCTGCGCCATCTTTGCAGCAACTTAACAAGACGCAACCACACTTCAGTAAAGCGCTAAAGGCAATGGCATACAGCCAAGCCATTGATGGTGGGCCTATGCAGGAGGAACTAAGAAATTTTCAACTCTACTTTTGGCCTGACCGTAATAACTTAGTAAATAAACAATTAGCCAAATTAATGGATGAATCTAATTTACAAGGGTTACAAGAACAAGGGCTTGAACACGCAAGTGTTGCACTAGCAGGATACCCTGCGCTAGAGCGATTATTATTTGAACCCTATTACCAACAAACAATTATTAAAGATCAAGAGAAATTTGGTTGTTACTATATGGTAACTATAACTAAGAATTTGGTTCGTTTAACAGCGGCCATTACTGAGGATTGGAAGGCTAGATGGCGTGCACAGCTCGTTGGACCGAGTAATAGTAACAGCAGATTTAAAAAACCTGCAGATCAAGTTAGTTTTATATTTAGCAATATTGATGTCTTGCTCACTAAAATTATTACCAAAAAGTTAACTAAGCCCCTTACCAGCAGCGTAACCAAGGCTAAGCCAAAACGCCTTGAAAGCTGGCGTAGCAGTAATAGTTTAATAATGCTCAAAGCTAATGCTAGGGGCTTAACAGATAGCCTTAAAATCACCCTAAAGCCAGCACTTATTAGGGCTGGAGAAGCCTCTAATTGGAACCAAATCAGCCACCACTTAAGCCTTATAAAGCAACAACTTGATCAATTGCCCACACCCCTTGTAACTCACCTTAATGAGCCACAGCATTGGCTAGCAGTAGAAGAGCTGCGGGAACAATTTATCCAGCTGCAAGTAATGCTTAGGGCCCTATATCCCCGCCTTAATGTGCACCTTGGCTTTAACGCCTACGACGGAGACTAATGTCTCCAGTAGATCTAACATTGCCCAACAGTCGCCGGCACTTTATGCGCCAAGTGGGTATTGGCATGCTGTTTGCCCTAAACTCTGGTCCATCTGTAGCTAAACTCAATGATAAAGGCTATTGGGCAGGCACTGCTAAACAAGGTGGTTTTTATTGGCTCATAATTTTTGATGCACAAGGCCAAGTACAGCGCCAAATTAAACTACCCAGCCGTGGCCATGGGCTGCAACAAAGCACTAAGGGCCAACTGGTGGTTTGTGGCCGCAGGCCTGGCGTGTGGATGCTATTGCTGCAAAACTCACTGGCTAAGCCTCAATGGTTAGAGGTAACCCTCAGCAGCCCGTTGTCTGGGCATTGTTGTTTCAGCAGTAATGGTGAACGACTATACAGTGCTGAAAATAATATTCAGTTAGCACAGGGCGGTATTGGCGTGTGGGATGCACACAGTGGCCTGCGCCTAAACCAATGGTTGAGCCAAGGCATAGGCCCCCATGAGGTTCAACTTAGCCATGATGGCACCCATTTGTGGGTTGCCAACGGTGGCATCTTAACGCAACCTAAACACGGGCGTGAGAAACTTAACTTAGCCACTATGGCACCTAATATAAGCTACTTGCGCCTTAGTGATGGCGCCCTAACCCAACAATATAGCATAAACGAGTCACAACTTAGTTTGAGACATATTGCTGTTAATTCACGTAACCAAGTGGCTGTAGCCTGCCAATATCAAGGCCCAGCACATGTGCGTAAGACTCTCTTATTACTCATCCATGGTGGGCATATAAACTATCTGTCCTGTGATCCAAAAACAACCTTAGATCTAAATAATTACCTAGGTAGCGTCGCCTTCGACATCAGTGGTGAGTGGCTTAGTGCTAGTTCACCTAGGGGCCATCGTGTTGTTATTTGGCGTTTAGCCCAAGGAGTGGAGCCTATTTATCACCATACTTTAGCCATTACTGATGCGTGTGGGCTCAGCGCCAGCAATGGGCCGGGTGGGTTTATCATCAGCACAGGTACAGGGCACATTTACCACTATGCAGCGATAACAAAAACCCTGTCTAGCATGGAGGCTGGTGCTCGTTCCGCAAATGATTTTTCATGGGACAACCATCTTTTACCAAAGCAGTTGTGTTAAATCAACGTTTGACAGAGTTTATACTCGCCGCGGCTAACTGTGCT
>DCAT01000081.1 GCA_002312935.1 Oceanospirillaceae bacterium UBA1126
GCGAGTGGCTTACACTTGGGGGGTAAGAATGGTCAGGACCCAACCTAAGCTGTAGTTTGTTCAGTTTATGGCTGAGGTGGATAATTACCTTAGCCATAAGGCCCACAAAACAACTGTTGGCAAAGGTGTGACATTCATGAGGATGATCTGACCCACACGCCTTGCCATGGCTTTAGCGTACGATTGAAGCCACATTTATGATAAAGTTTATGTCGACAATAAGGGTTAACCTGCACTAGTAAAGGTGCAACAAAGTAAATCAGGCAGACGTTGGATTTTAATTATGATGAAATGGACATATAATTTTAATATGAAGAAGATCTTTTTTTTAATGTTGCTAAGCCTCACAGCCATGGCTTCGGCCAGTGAAGAAAACCTTAGCTTCCCATTTACTTCCGACAGTGGCAAATATTGGCAGTACGTTAGTGATAGAACTATGGGGGGAATATCCAATGGCCAGGTTACACTTGAGCAGGATGCCGGCATATCGTTTGCCAAACTCACTGGCAATGTAAGTACCAAAAACAATGGCGGTTTTATTCAATTACGCTCGAGAATCTCATTTGCCAATTCTGACGAAACCGGCAAAGAACTTCAGGGGGTTCGCCTGAATGTACGTGGTAATGGTGAAACCTATCATATTTTTATTAGAACTAATGATACTAGGTCTTATTCAGATTATTATTCAGCCACATTTCAGGCAAACACCAACTGGGAAGTGATTGATTTCCCTTTTAGTAGCTTTGAACGCAAGCGTGCACCTGATTCAACCCTACGCGCTGAAAACATCAGAGCCTTTGCTGTTGTTGCTTATGGCCGTGATTTTACGGCTGATGTTTCTGTGTCTACTGTAGATTTTTACTATTAACGCCAGCTCCAGATACTAGCACCTGTAATTTATTTACTATGGTACCTTGTGGGGCTCAAAATGCCAGTTGAGTGCCTGCTTTAATCTGCTGCTCATCAGTTGCCAGCATGGCAATAGTGTCACCTTTAGTAATGAAATGATGGCCAGTAATGCTAAACAACACACCATTACAAGGTGCCATTATTGGGATAGATTGTGCAGTAGGGCTGTCAAGCAAAACGACGTCTGCAAACGGGGCACCTGCCTTTAAAGTATCACCCAACTTTGATCGATAGGTAACAATGCCAGACATTAAGGCTTTCACCATTTTCACTTGATCTACGCCCAGCTGCCTAAGTTCAAAAGGTTTTTGTGGTGCCTGCACCCTATCTATTAGCTTTTCGTGGGTTAAAAAATCTAATATACCAAGACAATCTTGTTCAGCTAGTTCGGGGCTCACATCGCTCTTACCGCGCAATTCAAGTGTGGCTGCAAAACACGGTTGTGAAAATATTTTTCTGCCCAAGCGGTTTTCAACGTTAACCCAAGGCTGGGTGTGTGTGCCATCGAATGCTACGGTGCCTGTGACATCTTCTTCTAAACAAATGCGAAAGCCCAATGCGTTAGCAAGTGCCTTACCCGTGCGTTGTTGGTGTACACCATAAAAAATATGGGGCAATGCAACATCATCGCAATGTAGGTCCAGCACGTAATGTGCATCGATAGAATGGGACAGTAGTATTTTATGCAATGAGTTTATTTCAAAATCATCTGATCTTTGGCTCACTAGGTTTTTTAGGCCTGTTCGCATAAGCTGATCGTTTTCTATCAGGTCATCACCAAATGAACCTATTAAACTAGTCATCACTTGGTCAGCATTGATGGCCATATTACGGTTAAAGTTTTGCCCAGTATGCCAGTCACAACGACCAATCACATGACCAAAAGACCGCTGCCTTAAACCCACTGGGTTAGCAAAAGGCACTAATATAATTTCTGCATTAATTGCACCCTGCTGGTCAAGCTGTTGCAAATGCCTTAGTAAGTGCTGCGCAACAAGCAGCCCAGGGTATTCGTCAGCATGCAAGCCAGCCTGAATATAAACTTTCTTGCCACCCTTTGAACCAAAGCGATGCAAGTGAATGTGTGCTCCATTCCCTACGCTTGCAGTAGGTAGTTTTATTGTTTCAAATGTCATGTTGACGACTCGCTAATATGCAACGTGTGAGTAGAGGCTCACCACAAACCTATACGTCCACATTATTTAGAACGGGTTAGTCAGCAACCTTTTGTTGCACCTTGATTACCAGTTCAACACGACGGCTAAGCTCGAAGTTCTCACTACCATCTGCATTGATGATTAATTGGCTTTCACCCCAAGCCATAGTGGAGTCCGTTTGCATATCGCGTAGGTTCAAGTAGTTAACAGCTGTATTAATACGCCTTTGGGATAAGTCGTAATTATAGTTGTCCGTTCCTCTACTATCCGCATGCCCGCCTAGGCTCACTTTGAAAATAGCATAGGCTTTACGTGCCTTCATTAGCGCTAATTCAATTTTTTCCTGCTGATCTACTCGTAAGTTGTTCTTATCAAAGTCGAAGAGTATATGAGTGGTAATTAACTCTACAGGATAACTATAGGTAACCAATTTAACTGTGGGCTCGGGAACTAGCTCAGGTGTTGGCTCAACCACTAACTCTGTTTCTGTTGCTGGTGCTGTTGCTGTTGCTGGTGCTGGAGTAACAGCGGCAACCTGTGCTTCTGGCGCAGCTAGAACTTCTTCAGCAACAACAGCCACTTTTGTTTCTGTGGTTTGCGTTGCTGATACATCGGCGGCCACTGCTGGCTCAGCATCTAGCGCCTGTTCAACTTTGCTAGTTGGTTCAACCACAGCGGGCGATGCTTCGACCGCATCAGTAGCGTCTGCCAAACATTTGGGCTTTCCTAGCGCCTCCCAAGAGCCATTACGAATACATTGGCCATTGCCATCCAATATAGGGTTGCCGTTTTCAGACCACCAGAAGGCCCGGTGAGCCAGTGAGTCATTATCATTGTGGGCCTGCATTATTGTGCTGCTAAATAGCAACACCATTAAACATATAGTTCGCAACATAATTTTCCCTTTTAAATGATGTGGTGATGGTTTCAGCTGACCATAGTCTACTTCATGGGGGTAAAAATTAACATATGAGGCGTTAAACCACACATTATTTATCTCAGTGCTCGGTCGGTGGTTATTGGTTAAATAAGTTAATGCTGCCTTTTGCGCTTCCAAAGGCGCCCATCGATAGCCGATAACCCGGCAGCAATCAACGCCATACCTGCTAGATTAATCCACTGAAGAGTTTCATTTAAGAATAGTAAACCTAAGAATATTGCAGAAACAGGAACTAGCAAAGTGACTAGTAATATATTGGTGGCACCAGATGACGCCAAAATTTTAAAATATAAGATATACGCTAATGCAGTAGAAAAAACCGCTAAGGTTAAAATAGAAGCCCACACCATAATGCTAGGAGAGCCTGACCCTAATAAGGCTAAAGGCCCGTCTACATAAAAGGCAACAGGAGCCAGCAGCGCAGCTGAACCGGTGACTTGACCTGCCGCAATTATAATGGGTTTAAGCCCCGTGGCCTTAAATCGTCGCCCAAAAACACTTGCAAATGCATAAGATAATGCCGCGCCCAGTATGGCTATTTGAGCCAAGATACTGCCCTGCTTGGCACTGTCTAAACTAGGTATGCCAATCATCATTACAACACCCAAAAAACCAACAGCCACACCCACAAGCTTCATGCCTGTTGCCCGCTCATCGGCTAACAACAAGCCAACCACAATGACACCAAACAAAGGAGTGGTGGCATTAAGTACCGATGCTAAACCCGATGCAATCTGCGTTTGGCCCCATACGATTAGGCTAAAGGGGATCGCGTTATTCAATAACCCCATAATTAAGAAGGCCACCCATACATTTGGGCTTTTTGGCAGGCTCAAGCCCATAAAGAGCACAATAATCCATAGCGTAATCGCCGCTAGTCCTACTCGCAATGCCACTATTGTAAGGGGTGGTAATTCTGCCACAGCAACCCCGACAAAAAAGAAAGATCCACCCCACAGTATAGATAGAGTAACCAGCATCAGCCATTCACGCATACCCATGGATGTATTAATAGATGATGTCACGGTGAGCCCTCTGGAGGATAACTTTGTTAAATCAAAGAACCATTTTTATTTTTATCGGCTGCCCTGAACATACTGTTTTTCACTGTACACCCTGCTTGCTCGAGCGCTTCCTTAGTGACCAGCTTATTTGAATCAAGATCAAATATTTTCATTAAATCATTAGCAATAGCACCACTTGATAAAAACGTTAACACCAAAATACTTAATGCTTTGTTCACTTTTCATACTCCATTAATAATTAAAAAAAA
>DCAT01000031.1 GCA_002312935.1 Oceanospirillaceae bacterium UBA1126
GCTAATCGCACCCTATCAATTACTAAGTTTGTCCTAACTGAGCAGGTTAGTTGATTCCCATAACAGCCATTTTTCATGTAAAGCTTGTTATCAAGTCATTTAGCCCGTTACAATGCGGAAAGTTACGTTTTAAAAAAATGTATAGATAAAAAGGCAGGTGTTCTGGCTGTAGCCAAAGGGTATCTACTCGTTGGGTAGCTTACTTTTAAACGACTATATTTACCTTTATTGAACGAAAGTACGTGGTGTAAAGGCAGATCAGTACTCGTTGCTTGGGCTGAGGGGCACAGCTTTATTGAGGCGCAGCAGCAGAGCTAATAAATTAGTACAACTGCCTTAGGGAGATACTTTTGAGGGTTTCTTATGAAAGATGATATTCGTGTGACGGAAGAAGAGCTGGACGCTTTATTCCCGCACAATAAGATTAATGAAACCAAGTTAGAAGACATTCGGCCAAGAATACAGGCTCGCTGCCTGCTCATACTGCTGATCTTTGTGCTGCGGGCTGTAGTTATTGTGTACTATCCAGAATATAGTCTTGTGAGTACTTATAACGAGCGTTTACTCGGTGCAGAAGTATCAGTGCCTATGACTCACATTCGGCTATTTTTAGCAGTTTTTCTTAGTCTGATTTATCTTTTCTCGTTTTATAAAAACTTATTTTTTAGCTACGCTAGTGTTGTCCTATTAATAGTGCTTTGTGGCCTCACATGGATCGACCTGGAGATAATCCTTTTGCTGTCCTCCTCTAATGACTTAGTATTGCCTTCTTTGGGACTGTTAGCGATTAAGCTCGTTGGAGTGGTCTTAATATGGCAAAATTTTCGAGATGTCAGCTAACAGTAAACAACCCAAAATAGGTACTATTTCCTGCCAACATTTTTGCATGTGGCGCCGTAAACCAATAACGAGTGTGTTGTCGACTACCAGCCTCACATGTCCCGTTAAATAATTATCTTTATGTAGATGGAGCTGTAAAATTGACAGAATTAACTATTTTTTTTGATGGGGGATGCCCTCTATGTGCTTCTGAAATCGGTCATCTTGAGCGACTAGACAGTGGTAAAAAACTGTCCTTTGAAGACATTTATGCACCTTTTTTTAGTGAGCGATTCCCCCATATAGAACTGCAAAAAGCTGACCTAATATTGCATGGTCAGTGGCGTGATGGAAGCATGATATACGGTTTAGATGTCACCTATCACTCATGGGCTTTGGTAGGCAAAGGCCATTGGGTAGCCATTCTTCGTTGGCCTATTTTTAGGCAAATAGCTCAGTTAGGCTATCGATTTTTTGCTAAGTATCGCCACCGTATATCGTCACTTGTCACGGGCAAGCCTCGCTGTGAGCGGTGTGAAGATGGCAGCCTTTCAAAATGACTCATAATACCTTTAATAGTGCATTAGTATTGGGTGCCAGTGGTGGTTTAGGCTCAGCTCTAGTGACTCACTTTTTAAGTGATTCTGCTATCACCTGTGTCTTCGCGGTGAGCAGCCAGGAGCAATCTGCGGCCATATTGGTACCACCCAACTTGGCAAGTAAGCTGGTTTGGATTAAAACTGAATATGACGAGCAGTCAATGGCAGAAGTTGCAGATCAGCTGCAATCCTATGCAGGCAGCTTTGGCAGAGTGTGTATTTGTCATGGGTTGCTGCATTCAGAAACAATATGGCCAGAAAAGCGCCTTGAGGACATTAATGCTGAGGCCTTACATGAAATATTCCAAAGCAATACAGTGGTGCCTGTGCTCTGGTTAAAATTACTATTTAAAGTGTTGAAAGGTAAGACCCCATGCATAGTGGCCACGTTGAGCGCCAGAGTTGGCAGTATAGGTGACAACCATATGGGAGGCTGGCACTCATATCGTGCGTCTAAGGCGGCATTAAATATGGTTTTGAAGAACATGGCAATTGAATATGCCAGACGCGCTAAAAACGTTAAGCTAATTGCGTTCCATCCGGGCACTACAGACACTAGTTTATCGAAACCTTTTCAAGCCTCTGTGCCAAGTGGCAAACTTTTTTCACCCGCATTTGTTGCTTCACAACTGTCGCAGATTATGGCCAGTGCCGAACTGGATGGCGTACTTTCTTACCTTGATTGGAATGGCCAACCGATAACGTGGTGATGGGTATCTAAGCTCGGCGCCTCGCTAGGGTGACACTGTGCCGTGAGTGGGTGTAAGGCTATTGTAGGCCGGGTACTAGCATAAACGAGCCGTAGTTTATGTCGCTGTTGCTTAATCTATGGGGCTTTATAGCAGTGTAACCTGGGCTCTCTAGGGCCTGGGTGGCTTTTTCTACACTTGGAAATTCTGCAATTACATGAACGTCAAACTGGCGTCCCTCATGATGAGTTGCACTTGGGCTTCGCACTAAAACCTTTCCGTCAAATTGAGCAAATATGTCTGCGACCTTGGAGCTATAATTGCCTACAAAATCTTCTTTGTTAGTCATTTTTACTAATGCAATTAAATATCCTTTAACCATAATATTTTTTCCCAATCGAAGTGTTCTGTTAACCCTCTAATAACAATACCGCTGCATATAACCTTTGTCTAGTGCGCTTTGGGTGTTGCTTAGGTGGCCAGATACTGAGAACCTTTGATGTTCAATGGGTTGCTTTGGGTGACGTGAACGGTAGTTTGGTGAATGATAATATACCCAAAATTTCACTGATTAAACGGGTCAGCCTACTCACAAGTAAAATTAATAGAATTTATGTATTATTGCGACCAGAGAATTTTTTCGGAGAGGATAATGGCCTTTGACACAGCTCAACCTCCTATCGCAGGCATCATTGGCGTTTACCTGCAGGTTCAAGGTAGCTATAAGCACGTAGCCACAACACTAAAATTCAGCATATGAAACTATCTGATGTGTTAATTGCCCTCATGGTGCCGCTTATTTGGGGTATGGGGTTAGTGATTGCTAAACCTGCAGTTGATCAGTTTCCACCCATTTTGCTCATGGCACTGCGGTTTTCAGTTACCGCCTTATTATTGGTGTGGTTTGTGCCAGTACCAAAAGGTATGCGTAAGTCGTTAGCGCTGGTGGCTCTAATAGGCTCTACCCTGCAATATGGGTTGTCTTATAATGGCTTAAAGTTACTAGACGCAAGTACAACAGCCCTAATTGTTCAAATTGAAACGCCATTTTTATTGCTCATTAGCGCTGCTTGGTTAGGAGATCGGTTAACCATACGCCAGCTGTTAGGCTTAGCTGTTGCCTTTGTGGGGATCTATATTCTTACCGGTGCGCCTAATTTAGTGGGCAAATGGGTCGGTATTAGCTTGACTCTATGTGGGGCTTTTATGTGGGCCTTAGGCCAAGCTTTAATGCGCCGTTTAACACAGAGACAACCCAACCGGCTTTCAGGTATGGGCACTATTGCCTGGGTTTCAGTGTTTGCCGCCCCCCAATTGTTTGTGGCTTCTCTCATTGTTGAAGACCAACATTGGTATCATATTACCCATGCTGGCATCGCTGTATGGGCTGCTGTGGCCTATTTAGGCATAGTCATGACAGCACTTGGCTATACCTGTTGGTATCATGTGTTGGGCCGCTACCCAGCTTCTCAGGCAGGGCCGTATTTGCTGTTGCTGCCTGTGTTCTCTATTTTGGGTGGTTGGTTGTTTTTAGGGGAGCCTATTAATCAAACTATGCTAATAGGGGGTGCTGTAATTGTTTTTGGCGTGGCATTACTGACCCTCAAACGATCATCTGCCAATACATAGCGGGTTTAGCTAATCCCAATAGGGTTGGTCACCAAAGCGCTCAACAAGAAAATCAATCAGGCTTCTAACCTTTCTTGGCAGGTAGCGAGTGGATGGGTAAACAGCGTAGGCATGCATGGTGGCTAGTGAGTAATTCTCAAGAATTGGCACTAGATCGCCTTTAGCCAGCGCATCCCACACTATAAAAGTGGGCAACATAACAATACCGTGCCCAGACAGTGCTATTTGCTTCATAGCGTCGCCGTTGTTGGCTGTAAGGCAAGCGTCCATATTAACCAAATGCTGCTGTCCTGTACTATCTAACAGGGGCATACCCGCCAACGGCCAATTTCCATATTTAACTATTTTATGGGTTGCTAACTCTTTTGGGGTGGTGGGCATGCCTTGGCGTTTTAGGTAACTTGGGCTGGCACATATGGCGTGTTTTATAGGAGTAATTTTGCGCGCCTGTAGGCCAGAGTCTGGCAGAGAGCCAATGCGAAATGCCAGATCATAACCGCCCTCAATAATGTCAACTTTACGGTCAGAAAAATCTATCTCTATGTGTAAATCTGGGTGCTGGCGCATAAACACATCTATGGCGGGTGTTAGGTGACTAATACCAAAAGATAATGGCACTGCTAGCCTTAAGGAACCAGATAGCACCTGTGTTTTACAAGCCATATCGCCGTTTAACGAATCTACTTCGCCTATTAATAGTTTCACTCGTTGGTAATACTGGTTACCCGCGTCAGTAAGGCTGGATGTGCGAGTTGTTCGGTTAATTAGCTTAGAGCCCAACCTAGTTTCCAAATCCCCTAGGCGCTTGCTAACGGCAGATTTTGCCAAGTTAAGTTGCTCTGCCGCTTTGGTGATACTTCCCGCTTCAACAATTCTGACAAACACCTGCATATTTTCTAGCTGGCCCATAGGTATAGTTCTCAATT
>DCAT01000134.1 GCA_002312935.1 Oceanospirillaceae bacterium UBA1126
AATGGCCCGGAAACATTGTGTCCCCGGGCCTTTCGCTTGGTGGCGGGGGCAGGATTTGACCCTACGACCTTCGGGTTATGAGCCCGACGAGCTACCAGACTGCTCCACCCCGCATCAAAGAGCGCACATAATATCGATTTATTCCTTACACGTCAAACACTTATTACAACTAATTACTAAAAGATTGCACTTAATCTTCAGACTCACCAACTTCCAGTGTTACGCATTGAAATCCACGGCTCTGAGGGTGGCAAAGCACTCCCTACTTGTAACAATTCAACAGACACATTATCTGGCGACTTTATAAACGCCATATGCCCATCTCGGGGGGGTCTGTTGATCACGACGCCCGCATCCATCAATGTTTTGCAAACCTGGTACAGGTCATCAACTTGGTAAGCCAAGTGCCCCCAACTGCGCCCCGTGGTCAATTCTTCATCAGCATCCCAATTGTAAGTGAGCTCTAACAGCGGTGCCTGAGTACTTTGAGCATGCGCTTCATCTCGAGCAGCTGCCAGAAACACCAAGGTAAATCGCCCTGATTCATGGTCTGTTCGTTTGACTTCAACCATCCCTAACTGAGCGCACCAAAACTCTAAAGAAGCCTTTAAATCCTTTACTCTGATCATGGTATGAAGATAACGCATGTTGAACCCTATAATGGTAGACCGGCTTGCAAGTAAAGCATACCAGCAAAAAAAAGCAATCGACTGAACCTCCTAACCATGCAATACCCACCCAACCTTGGCAAATGATTTCAACGTTGGCGAGGATATTTACAGGGTCAATCAGCTCAAAAAAAGAGTAAAAAAAAGCCCCATGGTTAGGGGCCTTTAGGACATCTATGATTGGTCATAGATGTCAATTTGGTACCGGCGGCCGGAGTTGAACCGGCACGAGCAAAGCTCACCACCCCCTCAAGGTGGCGTGTCTACCAATTCCACCACGTCGGCATTACTTACTACTCTGTTGCAGGAACGTCGCTGTCTGTAGGCAACAACACTTCTTCAAACTGAGGAAGCGTTTGTTGTTCTACTTGCTCAACGACAGGGATACCCACATCAGAAACACTGCTAGCTTGCTGCTTGGCATACACAGCCAATGCAAAACTGGTAACAAATAAACCAGCTGCTAAAATAGCGGTCGTACGGCTCAGGAAGTTACCTGAACCACTACTACCAAATACAGTTTGGGAAGCACCACCGCCACCAAAAGAGGCGCCGGCATCGGCACCTTTACCTTGCTGAATCATGATAAAGCCTATTAAGGCTATGGCTAACAATACATGTACAATTAAGATTGCAACTTCCATTAAATTTCTCGCTTTACACTTATTGCGCTTATATAAGCACTAATCTATTTCGCCGCTTGGCCAATGGCCAAGAATGAATCCGCTTGTAAGGATGCACCGCCTACTAAGCCGCCATCAATGTCTGCTTGAGCAAATAACTCTTCAGCACTAGCTGCAGTGACACTGCCGCCATATAAAATCTTCAATCCACGTGCCTGTTCTGGGGCTATACTTGCTACGTGAGCACGGATAGCTTTGTGCACTTGCTGGGCTTGCGCCGGGCTTGCGGTTAAGCCAGTACCTATGGCCCAAACTGGCTCATAAGCTACGACTGCATTGGCAAAGCTGGCACCACCGGCAGCGTCAATAACTGCCTGAATTTGGCTAGTAACCACGCTTAGGGTGAGGCCTTTCTCACGTTGCTCTAATGTTTCACCAACACACAAAATAGGTGTGAGTTGCATGGCTTGGGTGGCAACATACTTAGCGGCCACTTGTGCATCATCTTCTGCAAATAGGGCACGTCGCTCTGAATGACCCACTAGCACATAGCTAACACCAAATTCTTTAGCCATGGCTAAAGACACTTCACCAGTATAGGCCCCCTTAGCTGATGCACAAATATTTTGTACACCTATAGCAATGCTTGTGCCCATCAATTCTGCCTGGGCTTGAGCTAAGTATGGAAACGGTGGAAACACCACCAGCTCGGCATTATTAACTGCTACCACACCCAGTTTCAGTTCACTTAACAGCTTCGTTACAGCATTTTTGCTGGCGTTCATTTTCCAGTTGCCCGCAACTATCGTGTGTGCCATTACCGTAACCTTTTGTTAAAACAAACCAAGGGTAATCAATTTAAGCGCGCAATAATACTCAAGTTAGGGCGCCTAAACAAGGGATTTTCCGGTAATACCCTTTAATTAGGCCACAATTAAATACTATTTAGACTAAGAGATAACCTGATTTACATCATGAGCTAACTCTTTAGCGTATTGACTCACAAGGTCAGCATCTTCACCTTCTACCATCACTCTTACCACAGGCTCAGTGCCTGAGGGCCGAAGTAACACTCGTCCACGATCACCCATTCGCTTTTCAAGCGCATTAACTACTTCATCTATGGCTGGATATTCTGACAAATTTACCCGATGAGTAAAGCGCAGGTTAATCAGCTTTTGGGGCATTTTTTTCATTTGGCTTTTAAGCTCATGCAAAGACTTTCGGCTAGATTTCATCGCTTGAAGCACTTGCAGAGCAGCAACTATGCCATCTCCTGTGGTAGTTAGGTTTCGACAGATCAAATGGCCAGAGGATTCACCACCTAGCAGCCAACCTTTTTCTTTTAGCTGCTCCATGACATAACGATCCCCCACTTTGGCGCGGACAAAATCTATACCAAGATCTTTTAAACCCAACTCCATACCCAGGTTACTCATCTGGGTACCTACAACCCCACCCTCTAGCTGACTATTGCGCTTTAAGTGAGCAGCAATGATGAACATTAATTGGTCACCATCAACTTCGTCACCAGTGTGATCAACCATAATGACGCGGTCACCGTCGCCGTCTAGGGCAATGCCTAAGTCTGCTTGCTGAAGCCGAACTACTTTTCGCAACATGGCAACGGACGTAGAACCACATTCCTGATTAATGTTTAGTCCATCTGGATCAACACCGATACTAGTGACATCTGCACCTAGCTCATGCAACACCTTAGGTGCAATATGGTAAGTGGCTCCGTGGGCGCAATCTAGTACAATTTTAATGCCCTTCAAGTTGGTATGAGGGCCAACCGTACCTTTACAGAATTCGATATACCGGCCGGCAGCATCTTCTATACGCTTAGCTCGACCAAGTTCTTCTGGAGCAACACACTCCATAACCTCTTGTAACTTATCTTCAATTGCTGCTTCCACTGAGCCTGACAGTTTAGTGCCCTGAGCGGAAAAAAACTTTATGCCGTTGTCTTTGTAGCCATTATGGGAAGCACTGATTACGATGCCAGCTTCAGCATGAAAGGTACGGGTTAAATAGGCAACAGCTGGAGTAGGCATAGGGCCTAACAAACGCACATCAACACCTGCTGCAGACAACCCTGCTTGCAGCGCAGATTCAAACATATAGCCAGAAATACGGGTGTCTTTACCAATTAAAATCTTGCTACGCCCGTGCTCCGAAAATACTTTGCCCACCGCCCAACCTAATTTGAGCATAAAGTCTGGGGTTATTGGGTACTCACCACAACAGCCACGAATTCCGTCTGTTCCAAAATACTTCATACCAATTCCTTTTATATAACCTTCCTTGGTTTAGCTTCAATCACTCATCATAACAGCATGAGCCATCCTTAGGGCATCTACAGTAGGGGCCACATCATGTGCCCGCACAATACGGGCACCACGCTCATAGGCCATCACAGAAACTGCTAACCCCCCATGCAATCTTTCATCTACAGGCTTATTTAAAACATAGCCAATCATACTTTTACGAGACATACCCACTAGAACAGGCAAACCCTTGTTAATTAATAGATCAAGGTGCTTTAGTAACTGCAGATTATGACCCAAGGTTTTGCCAAAGCCAAATCCAGGGTCTATCAGTATACGCTCTGTAGGGATTCCCACATGATTACACTGCTTAATGCGCTCATCAAAATAAAGGCTAACATCCTCGACCACAGAATCATATACGGGGTTATCTTGCATGGTTTTAGGGTCACCCTGCATATGCATAAGACATACAGGTAGTTGGGTATCAGCGGCAGCCTGCAGAGCCCCCTCACGGCCCAACGCTCTCACGTCATTGATCAGCCCGGCTCCTGCTTTGGCAGCAGCAATCATCACTGCTGGGGTGCTGGTATCAACAGACACAACAACATTTAATGATGCACGTATTGCCTCAATAACCGGAATAACACGATCTAGCTCCTGCTGAACCGAAACCGAGTCAGCGCCTGGGCGAGTGGACTCACCACCTATATCGAGAAAACTTGCCCCTTCTGCCACCATCGCACGCGCGCGCACCATGGCTGCATCTAGGCACAGAGACTGGCTGGCAAACAAATCGCCACCATCAGAAAAGGAATCGGGAGTGACATTAATCACTCCCATAACATGTGGCTGTGTTAAATTGAGCCGCTGATCACCAAATAGCATCTTAGCTTGGCGCTTCGTCAGCACCCGGCACATCACTATTGTCGGCGTCTAGGTCTGCCTCAGAGACAGTGGCGTTATCTTCAGGTGCAGAGGCACTGGCACCCCCACCCGTATTGGAACCATTACCATTGCGCTCGCGGTCAGCCCAACCTTCTGGTGCTGAAACCTCTTGGCGAGCTAGCAACTGATCTAGCTGACTGGAGTCTATGGTTTCGTACTTCATTAGTGCGTTAGCCATGGCATCAAGAATATCTCGATTATCATGTAAAATCGTGCTGGCACGGCCATAACAGCTTTCAATAATATCTTTTATTTCGCTATCAATGATCGCTGTAGTTTCATCAGAAAAACCTTTAGCTCCCTGGCCTTGAGCACCACTAAACGGATCAGCATCTTCAGATTCATATAGCAATGGCCCTAACTTTTCAGATAAACCCCATTTAGTCACCATGTTTCGTGCTAATTGCGTGGCGCGCTGTATGTCATTAGATGCTCCCGTAGTCACACCATCTTTGCCTAAGGTTATTTCTTCAGCAATACGGCCACCGTACAGGCTACAAATTTGGCTCAAGATACCTTGGCGAGACAAACTATACCGATCTTCTTCAGGTAAGAACATAGTAACACCCAAAGCGCGACCGCGCGGAATGATGGTCACCTTATAGACTGGGTCGTGATCTGGCACTAGGCGCCCAACGATAGCGTGGCCTGCCTCATGATAGGCTGTATTGAGCTTTTCTTTAGGCTGCATCACCATAGATTTACGCTCAGCACCCATCATGATTTTGTCTTTGGCTTTCTCTAGCTCGTCCATTCCTACGGTGCGCTTATTAAGCCGCGCAGTAAACAAAGCGGCTTCGTTCACTAGGTTAGCTAAGTCTGCGCCAGAGAACCCTGGGGTACCACGCGCAATAAGCTTTGACTTTACATCATCACCTAAAGGCACTTTTTTGAGGTGCACATTAAGAATTTGTTCGCGCCCGAGAATATCAGGTAAGGATACGTGAACCTGGCGGTCAAAACGGCCAGGGCGCAACAATGCTTTGTCTAGCACATCTGGGCGGTTAGTGGCTGCAATAACAATGATGCCTTCATTACCTTCAAAACCATCCATCTCAACCAACAACTGGTTTAGAGTTTGTTCGCGTTCGTCATTGCCACCGCCCATTCCAGCACCACGGTGACGGCCTACCGCATCAATTTCGTCGATGAATATAATACATGGGGCTTGTTTTTTGGCTTGCTCGAACATGTCGCGCACACGAGACGCACCCACACCTACAAACATCTCTACAAAGTCGGACCCTGAAATACTAAAGAAAGGCACCTTAGCTTCGCCAGCAATGGCCTTAGCTAGCAATGTTTTACCGGTACCTGGGGCACCAGACATGAGAATGCCGCGCGGGATGTGTCCACCCAAACGTTGGAATTTTCCGGGGTCACGTAAAAACTCCACCAATTCTTCTACATCTTCTTTGGCTTCTTCAACACCTGCAACATCTGCGAAGGTTGTTTTAATTTGGTCTTCACTCATTAACCGAGCTTTACTCTTACCGAAGGACATTGGGCCGCCCTTGCCACCAGCACCACCTTGCATTTGGCGCATGAAGAACATAAACACCACAATGATAATAAGAATAGGTGCACTAGCTACCAATAACTGTATCCAAATGCTTTGTTGCTCTGGCTGTTTGCCCACAATTTCAACTTGGTGAGTGAGCAAATCATCAACCAACTTAGGATCTGACAATGCTGGTCGGACAACTTCAAAGCTAGTTCCATCACCAAATTTACCATTAATAATGATGCCATCAACTTCAACGTTTCTAACTTGATCGCGCTGCACTGCTTGCACAAATTCTGAATAGCTCACGCGGTTGGGAGCAGCTTCTTGGCTAAAATTATTAAACACCGTCAACAGCACTGCTGCGATGATGAGCCATAAAACCAAATTCTTTGTCATGTTGTTCAAGTGCTAGACTCCTAATCCTCAGTACGAGGGCGGCTTGGGTAATGAGGACTATAAACTAGGTTTACTGACCTTTAAAACCGGTTGCCAATTGATAAACTTCCCGCGAACGTCCACGAGAAGCATCGGGTTTACGTGACCGCACACTGTTAAAACTGGTACGGGTGTCTTTTAATAAATCATCAAAACCTTCACCATGAAACACCTTAGTCACAAATGTGCCTCCGGGTTTCAATACACTACGGGCCATATCTAAGGCCAACTCAACCAAATACATCGATGCTGGTTGATCAATGGCTGGGTTACCACTCATATTGGGGGCCATATCAGAAATTACAAGGTCTGCTTTTTCGCCACCTAAAGCAGCTACGATCTGATCGTAAACCGCTTGCTCTGTAAAGTCTCCTTGCACGAAGGTGACATCGGCAATCGAATCCATCGCCAATATGTCTGAGGCCACCACAGTGCCCTCTTCACCGACCAGCTGCACAGCCACCTGAGTCCAGCCACCTGGAGCTGCGCCTAGATCGACCACCGTCATTCCTGGGCGTATTAGGCGGTCTTTTTTACTTATTTCAAGCAACTTATAGCTAGCCCGCGAACGGTAACCATCTTTTTGTGCCTGTTTTACATATGGGTCATCAAAGTGCTCTTTTAGCCAGTTGCTGCTGGTTTTTGATCTAGCCAAGGGAATCTCTACTGATAGTTCGAAAAGTAAGTGGGTAAATCTGGCTGCTAACAAGCGCAAACGCCAGACATGCGGTATAATGGTTCGAAGTTTAACACAGCCACGGGGCCTATGGGGCCCAACAATTTACCTTTGGACAACCATGAATTTAGCTCAATCGCAGAAAAAACAATTTCGCACCATCGGCCATGACTTGCACCCGCTTGTTACTGTGGCTGGCAACGGACTTTCAGAAACCGTAATGACAGAAATCAGCCGAGCGCTGTTTGACCATGAATTAATAAAAGTGAAGTTTTCTGTGGGTGATCGCGACGTTAAGAATGCACTCATTGCGCAAATGTGTAAAACAACGGGCGCCACATTAGTGCAGTCTGTTGGGAACGTTGCTTTAGTCTACTCAAGCAACCCTAATGCAGACCCTAAGAAATCTAACGTAGAACGTTAATATTTAGGCCCATTTCATCTATATCTCCCACGTTAAGCCTGAGAGATGTAGATGATGATTAGCTAAGCTATACGATGTGCCGCACCTCAGCAATCTCATAATTAATGACCCCACCAGGTGTAGTTACGCGCACCTCATCACCTTCGTTTTTAGCGATCAAAGCACGTGCTATAGGTGACCCAATGGAGATCTTACCGGCTTTAATATTAGCTTCATCTTGACCCACAATGCAGTAGGTCTTTTCTTCATCAGTTTCCAAGTTAATGATAGTTACCGTAGCACCAAAAATAACCTTGCCCGTGTGGGGTATTTGGCTAACATCAATCACCTGTACCAACGATAATTTAGCTTCAACCTCTTGAATACGACCCTCACAAAAGCTTTGCTGCTCTCTGGCTGCATGGTATTCGGCATTTTCTTTTAAATCGCCATGCTCGCGCGCCGTAGCAATATCTTGAATGATTCGCGGCCGCGTAACACTTTTTAATTCCACTAACTCTGTGCGCAGTAGTTGCTCACCACGCACCGTCATGGGGACTTTAGTAATCGCCATAATTAATACTTCCTTATGCTGTCAGCGTAGCATGCATATCTTGCAAACGACGCACTTCTTGTTCTTCCCCAAACGCTAAACCTTCCATCACTGCAAGACCGCCAGTTAGGGTAGTGGCATAAGCCACTTTATGCTGTAACGCAGAGCGCCGAATTAGCGATGAGTCATTAATAGCCTGACGCCCTTCTGTTGTATTTACAACAAAAGTGATCTCGTCGTTCTTGATCTTATCAACAATATTAGGACGGCCTTCCATTACTTTATTGACTAGCTCACATTCGAAACCAGCGTTAATCAATGTTTTTTGAGTTCCTCCAGTCGCAACCAAAGTGAAACCAAGGTTAATTAGGCCTGCCGCCAACTTAAGAGATGCAGGCTTATCTACTTCACGTACAGAAATAAAAGCTTTTCCAGCCACTGGCATAGACTGGCCAGTACCAATGTGTGCCTTAGAAAAGGCTTCCGCAAAACTGTCGCCAATACCCATTACTTCGCCCGTTGATTTCATCTCTGGGCTAAGGATTGGGTCAACACCTGGAAACTTGTCAAACGGAAATACTGCTTCTTTAACACTAAAATAGCCTGGAATAATCTCTTTAGTGAAGCCAATGTCTTCAAGGAGCTTACCCGCCATAACTTGAGCACCAATGTCTGCTAACGAAACACCAATACACTTAGATACAAAAGGCACAGTGCGAGAAGCACGTGGGTTCACTTCAATGACATATATTTCATCATCTTGCCATGCCAACTGAGTGTTCATTAAACCAATGACACCCAGCTCTAAAGCCATGCGCTTTACTTGCTCACGCATTGCATCTTGCACATTTTGTGGCAGATCGTAGGGAGGCAGTGCACAGGCTGAATCACCCGAGTGGATGCCCGCTTGCTCAATGTGCTGCATAATAGCGCCAATAACTACCTGCTCACCATCACACACAGCATCTATATCCACTTCTACAGCATTACTTAAGAAACGGTCTAGTAATACGGGCGAGTCGTGAGACACTTGAACCGCTTCGTTCATATAACGTTTGAGTTCGGTTTCTTTGTGAACAATTTCCATGGCGCGGCCACCTAATACATAGGATGGGCGAACAACCAAAGGGTAGCCAATTTTTTCTGCTGCACGAACCGCTTCTTCTTGAGTGCGCACAGTGGCGTTTTCTGGCTGCAACAAACCTAACCGCTGAATCATTTGCTGGAACCGTTCGCGGTCTTCAGCGCGATCAATTGCCTCTGGGCTTGTGCCTAGTATCGGCACACCCGCATTTTCCAGATCGACAGCAAGCTTAAGTGGAGTTTGCCCACCGTACTGCACGATCACACCTGCAGGCTGCTCAATGTGCACAATTTCTAACACGTCTTCTAGAGTAACAGACTCGAAGTAGAGCCGATCTGAAGTGTCATAATCTGTCGATACAGTCTCTGGGTTGCAGTTCACCATAATGGTTTCATAAC
>DCAT01000110.1:0-23514 GCA_002312935.1 Oceanospirillaceae bacterium UBA1126
CTCTGGGTTTCCTCGTACCTGCCCATCGTACATCGCACCACCTACTTCCTGCTCTTCCAAACATGCCAAGATCGCATCTAACCAGCCTGCAACCTTATCTTGATCATGAAGCTCTTCTAGGGTTAATACCGGTGCATAAATCATTTGGTTCAAGATCACTGCGGGGATGATGCGCTCTACTCGCTTGACCGTAGCCATTACTTGGCGATATTGAACGGCTAAGCTTTCTAAGCCAGTACCAGAAATTGCTGGCGCGCTTGCACTAGTATGCAAAGAGGCGCCATCCATTGCACCTTGTAGAAGAAACCCATCAAGAGCTGGATCGTCTTTGAGGTACTGTTCTTGCTTACCTTTCTTAACCTTATAGAGTGGCGGTTGGGCGATAAACAAGTGGCCGTTTTCAATTACCTTAGGCAAATGACGGAAGAAAAAAGTCAGCAATAAAGTTCGAATATGAGCACCATCGACGTCAGCATCTGTCATAATGATGACACTGTGATAACGTAACTTTTCAATGTTAAATTCGTCCCGGCCAATACCACACCCTAACGCAGTGATTAAAGTGCCAACTTCTACCGAAGATAGCATCTTATCAAAGCGAGCCTTCTCTACGTTAAGAATTTTACCCTTTAATGGAAGGATGGCCTGAGTACGACGATTACGCCCTTGCTTTGCGGAGCCCCCAGCAGAGTCTCCCTCCACTAGATAAATTTCAGAAAGACCGGGGTCTTTTTCCTGGCAGTCTGCTAATTTTCCAGGTAGGCCCGCGATATCTAAAACACCTTTACGGCGAGTCATATCACGCGCTCTTCTGGCCGCTTCTCTCGCTCTGGCGGCATCAATCATTTTACCAACTATTACCCGAGCCTCTTGTGGGTGCTCTTGTAAAAAATCAGATAGGCAGCGGCCTAGTTCCTGTTCAACTGCTGATTTAACTTCAGATGAAACTAACTTGTCTTTAGTTTGAGATGAGAACTTGGGATCTGGCACCTTAACAGAAATGATCGCCGTTAAACCTTCTCGTGCATCATCACCAGAGGTAGCGACCTTAGACTTTTTCTGGGCTGACTCTGCCTCAATGTAATTGTTTAGGGTACGAGTAAGAGCCGAACGAAAACCACTCAGGTGAGTCCCACCATCTCGTTGTGGAATATTGTTAGTAAAGCAGTGGATGCTTTCTTGGAAAGAATCGTTCCACTGTAAGGCTACCTCAACACCAACGCCATCAGCGTGCATGGTGTTAAAGTGCATACACTTATTAATTGGCGTCTTATTAGCATTTAGATACTCTACAAACGCAGCAACACCACCCTCGTAACAAAAGAGCTCCTCCCGGCCAGAGCGCTCGTCTTTAAGGCGAATCGCCACACCAGAATTGAGGAATGAAAGCTCACGTAAGCGCTTTGCGAGAAGATCAAAATGAAACATAATGTTTGTAAACGTATCAGGCGATGCTGTGAAGGTACATGTGGTACCCGTACCTTCAGTTTTACCAACCACCGCTAATGGGGCCTGTGGTACACCATGGTGGTAGATCTGCTCGTGAACTTGGCCATTACGACGAATGGTTAGTTTAAGCTCGGTAGACAGAGCGTTCACTACACTTACACCAACACCGTGCAGGCCCCCAGAGACCTTATAACTATTGTCATCGAATTTACCACCAGCGTGCAGCACAGTCATAATTACTTCAGCGGCTGACACCCCTTCTTCCTTATGAATGTCTACTGGGATACCGCGCCCGTCATCGACAACGGTAACCGTATCGTCAGACTGGATAGTTACACTAACTTCACTACAATGACCAGCTAGAGCCTCATCGATACAGTTGTCGACAATTTCAAACACCATGTGGTGTAAGCCTGTGCCGTCATCCGTATCACCAATATACATACCAGGGCGTTTACGCACTGCGTCTAATCCCTTAAGGACTTTGATACTGGACGAATCGTACACTCTCTCTTCGCTCATTAATTACTCCGAAGTCAATTTCTTATATATTTACAGCCAATCCTAAATGAAAGATTATTCCTGGCTTACTTGTCCGTGTTTCACGTGAAACATTTTTACTTTCGCTTCTTCTGGCCAACAGTCTGTAAGCTCATTTGGCCCAACACTGGTGACAAATACCTGAGTATCTAAGTTCACTAGCTGCTGGCATATCTCTCGACGATGAGCCCAATCAAGTTCAGCAGCGAGGTCATCAACTAAAAACACACACTTTCGACCCTCAGCCTTACTCAGCAACTTGCCTTGGGCAAGCTTAAGCGCAACAACGACTAGCTTTTGTTGCCCACGAGATAGACGCTCTGCAGCATTTACCCCATTCAAAGTTAACTTGAGATCTGCCCGCTGAGGACCTCGCTGGGTATAGCCTAGCTGCAAGTCTCGGTCTAACGTTTCTTCGAGGATATCTGCATAGTTTCGATTAGCAGACCAACCCGAATAAAATCCCACTTTTAAGTCTGGTAAATCTACCAGCCCTGAAAGAAGCTCGAAGAATACTGGCTCAAGGAGCTTCAAATAACCCTCTCTGAGCCTATTTAGCTGCTCAGCAACCTCTGCCAAGGCAGGGTCAAAACTAGCCCTTACGTCGGCTCTCATTGTACCACATTTCAAGGCACTGTTACGCTGTTTTAGCAACCGTTGAACCTGTTTCCACAGGCCAAAAAAGCTCCCATTATGATGATATACCCCCCAATCTAAATATTGCCTACGCACACTAGGCCCAGCCTCTATCAAGCGGGCACTATTGGGGTCAATCAGCTGAATGGGAAGCAGGCTTGCAAGCTCTGCAACTGAGGAAAGGTTTTCACCGTTGAGGCGCACACCATGATCGCCATCGAGGCGGCGAATCATGCCCAAAGAGTCTGTCACGCCTTGGGGGTTTTTTACCTTGGCAAATAGCAGGCAATCTGCGTGACCTTGAGCAATAACAGAGGCCAACTTAAGGCTACGAAAAGAGCGCCCTAAACCAAGCATATGAACGGCCTCTAAAACACTCGTCTTACCACTGGCATTAAGTCCGTAAAGTAAGTTGATGCCGTCATCAAAATGAAGGTCAACTTGAAGCAAATTACGCAACCGCTGGATGCTTAACTGCTGAACAGACATAAGCTACTTCACCTGTGGACAACACCTATAACAAGGTGTGCATAACTTGTGAACGTTAGACGCTTCAGAGCTATAAAATGGGCTAGAGTTCAAACTCATTTAAAGGCGCATGGGCATAATGACATACTGTGCAGCACCGCTGCCACCATCAGCCAATAGAGCGCTAGAATTCGAATCGCTTAGGGTTATTTTCACCTGATCACTGTGTAATACATTGAGTACATCGAGCACGTAGCCAACGTTAAATCCAATTTCAATTTGAGCACCTTGGTAATCAACCATAAGGCTTTCTTCAGCCTCTTCTTGCTCAGGATTATTTGCCACAACCTGCAGGTTTGTATCACTGACTGTCATGCGTACACCACGGTATTTTTCATTGGACAGTATGGCTGCACGACTCAACACACCTCTCATAGCCAAACGGTCAACTAGCACAATCTTGTCGCCATTACGTGGCAATACGCGCTCATAATCTGGAAACTTACCATCAACGAGTTTAGACGTAAAGATGAACTCATTAGTAAACGCCCGGATGTGACTGGCACCAATAACCAACCGCACGGTGGAATCTTCTTCTGTCATTAAGCGCGCTAATTCCAACACACCCTTACGTGGGACGATCAATTGCTGCGCTGCTTGATCTGGCAAGCCAACTGGCATAAAACTCGTTGCCAACCGATGCCCATCAGTAGCCACAGTGCGCAATTGGCTATCTTTAATTTCAAACAACATACCGTTTAGGTAGTAACGTACATCTTGCTGGGCCATCGCGAAACCAGTTTGATCTACCAGCTGTTTGAGGGCCATTTGAGGCACCTCAAATTCGAATGACTCAGGGCTGTCTTCGACGTTAGGAAAGTCTGTCGCTGGCAATGTGGATAACTTAAATTTACTACGCGCAGAACGAACCAAAACATGTTCTTCATTTTGCATGACTTCAATCATGGCGTGATCGGGTAGCGACTTGCAAATGTCCATCAATTTACGTGCTGGGATAGTCACCCCACCGTCTTCGCCAGCTTGATCTAAGCTCACACGCCCCACCAACTCTACTTCTAGATCGGTACCTGTAAGCGTAAGTTGGTCACCCTCCACCACGACCAATATGTTGGCCAGTACAGGCAAGGTTTGACGCCTCTCAACAACACCCGCAACTAACACTAAGGGTTTTAAAAAGGCTTCTCGGCTGATGGTAAATTTCATACTACAATCCTGTTAACGGTTCTGGTTCGGCAGACTATCGGCTTAGACAGTTAATGAGCGATATAAGTTATCATAATCATCGTGAATGTCACGATCTGCTTCTCGTAATTCTTTTATTTTCCGACATGCATGCAACACTGTTGTATGGTCCCGCCCTCCAAACGCATCACCAATCTCTGGCAAGCTGTGGTTTGTCAGTTCTTTTGCCAAGGCCATCGCTAGCTGACGCGGGCGCGCCACTGAACGTGAGCGACGCTTTGATAAGATATCAGCAATTTTAATTTTATAGTAGCTTGCAACAGTTTTCTGGATATTATCAATGCTCACCTTACGATCTTGCAACGCCAACAAATCCCGCAAAGACTCTTGTATAAAGGGCGTGGAAATCGCCTCACCAGTAAAGTGCGAGTTGGCAACTACACGCTTAAGAGCACCCTCTAACTCTCGCACGTTGGAACGAATCTTTTTTGCAAGAAAAAATGCCGCATCCTCAGGCAGAGCAATATTCCCTTCAGCCGCTTTTTTCATCAGAATTGCTACCCGAGTTTCGAGCTCAGGCGGCTCAACTGCCACAGTTAGGCCCCAGCCAAATCGCGACTTCAGACGATCCTCCAGACCCACTATCTCTTTGGGGTAACGGTCGCAGGTCAAGATCATCTGCTGACCGCTTTCCAAAAGGGCATTAAAGGTGTGAAAAAATTCTTCTTGTGAACGCTCTTTCCCTGCAAAGAATTGTATATCATCTATCAACAAGGCATCAACTGAACGATAGAAACGCTTAAATTCGTTGATCGCATTTAGCTGCAAAGCCTTAACCATGTCGGCCACAAAGCGCTCCGAATGCAAATAAACTACTTTTGCATTTGGATTTCGTTCGATTAGTGCCGCTCCAACCGCATGCATTAAATGCGTTTTACCTAACCCCACGCCACCATAAAGAAATAGGGGGTTGTAAGAACTACCAGGGTTTTCAGCAACCTGCTTAGCCGCAGCTAAGGCCAGTTGATTTGACTTACCTTGAACAAAACTTGAGAAGGTAAACGCCCGGTTTAAATAACTTTGATGACGGACAGAGCCTTCAACTTGAACAACTCGCTCTGGGCCAGGCTCGACGTTAAACTGTGGCTGAATAATCGTGCTAGAACGCCTAGGCATAGGTGCCACAGCTGGCGGTGCAGTTGGCACAAAGCTGGCTGGAGTAATAATAGTAGATCCCTGAGCCGCAGCGGTTAGCGCGCCATTTGGTGAGCTCACTAGCAGCTCTACATCCTGGGTAGCGTCTGTGGCGTAATCAGCAACTAGCTCACGTATTCTAGAAAAGTATTTATCTCTAACCCAGTCTTGAACGAAACGATTAGGTGCCAAAAGCTGAATAACTCGGCCGTCTTCTTGGATTTTTAAGGGTCGAATCCACGTATTAAACTGCTGACTAGGCAGTTCATCCTGAAGACACGCCAAACATTGTTGCCAAATTGCTAGAGACATTTTTTACTAGAGCCAAATTAAACTAAATTTTTAAAGCCAACAAAGTGACCTTAAGCCAACGCATTAAGGGCATCATTTTATCACCAACTGCCCAAAGTTATCCACAGGCAGCGCTCGATAAAGCAATATAAGGGATATCTTTTGAGTAAAGTGAAAATATTTTGCCTTTTTATGTGATTTAGTAGTTTAAACCAAGATTCAGGCTTGCTATTAGATTTACCCTCTCATATAATTTCGCCCCTAGATTTTCAAAGCCTAAATTTTGGCCCTTAACTAATTTTGCGAGACCGATCATGAAAAGAACGTTTCAACCTAGCGTCTTAAAGCGCAAGCGCACTCACGGTTTCCGTGCCCGCATGTCAACTCCAGGCGGCCGTGCCGTAATTAACGCCCGTCGTGCAAAAGGCCGCAAGAGCCTAAGCGCTTAAGCGACTGTTGCGCGCTTAGCGTATGACTGATTTCGACTTTTCTCGGCAACGACGCCTGTTAAATGCGAGAGATTTTCGAAGGGTTTTTGACCAAGCTGATTTCAAAGTTTCGGATCAGCACCTACTGATCTTGGCCCGCCCAAGTTTGCATGACCATTCCCGTATTGGATTGGTTATTGCGAAAAAAGGTATAAAACTAGCGGTACATCGCAACCGAATTAAACGGGTTGTGCGTGACAGTTTTAGAACCCTTTGCACGCAAACGAACGAATTCTCCCTTCCCTTGGACATTGTTATCCTGTCTAGAAAAGGCTTGGGAGAACTCGACAATGACGCAGTCCACCGCCTAATTAGCAAACAATGGGTAAGATTACGTAAAAAAACTGCCCAAACTGGCCAGATTTAGCACACTTCTGTGGCCTGCCCATTGCCAATAGGCGAACAGGCTCTATAATCTAACTCCTTTACAATACAACTAACGACGATTTGTTTCTATGGATTTTCAACGCATTATTCTCATTGCGGGTGTCGCCATCATTTCCTACTTGATGGTCCTACAGTGGAATCAAGATTACGGTACCGAAGCCCTCGCTCCACAACAAGTCACCAGCGTTTCTGCATACGATACAGAAGCAGTTAGTACTGATTTTGCCGTGGCTGCGCAACCAAACGATAACGCTGACATTACGGTAACTCAAACTGAAAATGCGAGTGCTGGATCACTTATTGAGGTTAAAACTGATACTCTAGAAGTGATTATTGACACTCAGGGTGGCGACATAATCCAAGCCTCACTGGCTCAGTATCTAGCAGAAATGAACCACTCAGATGTGCTATTTACCCTGTTAGAACAAAACCAACAGCGCACTTATGTGGCTCAAAGTGGGCTAGTTGGCCTTAACGGTACCGACATTAAGTCTCGGCCAATATTTAAGGCCGCGCAATCAACATACGAATTACTTGACGGCGAGCGAAGTTTAGAAGTTGTACTAAGCATTACGGACGAAACCGGCGCAGTGATCAACAAGATCTACACCTTTACTCGTGGCAGCCATTTAATCAACCTAACCTATGCTGTTGACAACCGCGGCAACCAGCCTTGGTCTGCTAATTTGTTTGGCCAAATTAAACGTGACCGCTCTGCAGACCCTAGTGCGTCTGGTGGTATGGGTATGTCTGCTTACCTTGGCCCCGCTTTTTCTTTTCCAGATGACAAGTACTACCGGTATGACTTTGATGACATGGACGATGCCAACCTAAAGCGCAGTGCGCCAGGCGGCTGGGTAGGCATGTTACAACATTACTTTGTTACCGCGTGGGTACCTAACCCAGAGCAGCAACATAACTACAGCACCCGGGTTAGCAAAAATAACTATATTGCTGGCTTTGTTAGCCCTGCTTTAGAGTTACAGGCGGGACAGTCTGGTGCCACGTCGGCTGATTTTTATGCTGGCCCTAAGATTCAAGCAGACCTTGAAGCCATTTCTGAGAACCTAGACTTGGTGGTTGACTACGGTTGGTTATGGTGGGTTTCACAACCATTATTCTGGTTGTTGAACACCATGTTTGGGTTTGCAGGCAACTGGGGTGTAGCCATCTTATTGGTCACCCTATGCGTTAAAGCATTCTTCTTTTATCCGTCGGCTATTTCGTATCGCTCAATGGCCAAGATGCGAGCATTAGCGCCTGAAATTGCCAAATTAAAAGAAAAGTTTGGCGACGATCGATCTAAAATGTCGCAAGGGATGATGGAATTATACAAACGGGAAAAAGCCAATCCTTTAAGTGGTTGTTTCCCTATTATTATCCAGATGCCAGTATTCATTGGCTTATATTGGATGTTGATGGAAACTGTTGAGCTGCGTCACGCGCCATTCTTCCTCTGGATCCAAGACCTGTCCGTACAAGATCCTTATTTTGTATTACCACTGCTCATGGGCGCCACCATGTTCATCCAGCAGATGCTGAACCCGACGCCTCCAGACCCGATGCAGGCTAAGATAATGAAGATGTTACCTATTGTGTTCACTATCTTTTTCCTTTGGTTTCCTGCGGGTCTTGTTTTGTATTGGGTATGCAACAACGTCTTGTCAATCACGCAACAATATATAATTACCAAACGAATTGAAAAGGTCATGGCTGAGCGTAAAAATTAACCTAATGCTCTAAACATGTTACAAAGGCCTCCCAGTGAGGCCTTTTTTGCATTAATTAAGCCCCATTTTTGTTGTCACAGGAGCGCTAACTACCTTGCAATCAGATCTAGATACTATTTGTGCACAGACGACGCCTCCAGGGCGCGGTGGTGTGGGCATTATTCGCTTATCTGGGCCTAGGGCTTTAGCCTATGGTCAGGCACTAAGCCGCAGCCAAGGCATAGTTCGTCATGCCCATTATGGCGCATTTTTAGATACCCAAGGCGAACAAATTGATGCCGGCATAAGCATTTATTTTAAAGCCCCGGACTCCTTTACCGGTGAAGACGTGTTTGAATTTCAAGGCCATGGCGGGCAAGTAGTTATGGATTTACTACAGCGTGAGCTCACACAATTAGGCGCTCGTTTAGCCAGACCTGGAGAGTTTTCTGAACGTGCCTTTCTAAATGATAAAATGGACCTTGCCCAAGCAGAATCGATTGCAGATTTAATAGATGCTAGCTCAGAACAAGCGGCAAGAAACGCGTTGCGATCATTAAAGGGGGTGTTCTCAACCCATATTAATACCCTAGTTGAAAGCCTTATCTATTTGCGTCTCTATGTGGAAGCAGCAATAGACTTCCCAGAAGAAGAAATTGATTTTCTAGCTGACGGTAAAGTAGCTGCTCTTTTAGAGAACGCTCAGTCAGACCTAGATCACCTGCTGCAGCAGGCCCACCAGGGCAGCTTGCTGCAAGAGGGCATGCAAGTTGTCATCGCTGGCGCACCCAACGCTGGAAAATCTAGCTTACTTAACGCCCTAGCAGGACAAGAACGCGCTATCGTTACAGACATTGCAGGAACAACGCGAGATATTTTAAAGGAATCTATCAATATTGATGGCCTGCCTTTACATATTTTAGATACTGCTGGTTTACGAGAGAGCCCAGACAAGGTGGAGAAAATTGGTATTGCGCGTGCGATTGACGCTATTGGCCAAGCTGACCAAATTTTGTTGTTGCAAGATGCCCAGGATAACACCTCACCGCAGGTTCACTGGCAAGGGTTAATGGGCCAACAGCCTATGCCTAACCAACTTACCTTAGTTCGCAATAAGATAGACCTCTCAAACAGCCTGCCTAACCTAACACAAGTTGATGGTGTAGACTGTATCTACCTCAGTGCAAAGCATGGTCAAGGATTAGACCTATTGCGCCGCCAACTAAAACAAGCTGTTGGTTATCAAGCAACACTAGAGGGTGGCTTTAGTGCACGCAGGCGACACCTTGACGCACTTGAAAGATGTAAATTACTACTGCACGAAGGCGCTACGCAGCTGGCTTACAGCCAGGCTGGCGAACTATTAGCTGAAGACTTACGTTTAGCTCAAGAGTGTTTGAACGAAATTACTGGCAGTTTTACTAGTGATGACTTACTAGGCCGTATTTTTGGATCATTTTGTATTGGAAAATAACTATTTATGTCCAGCGCACACCACATTTTATGTATTGAAGATGAAATTGATATCCAAGAGATCATCGCTTACAACCTTGGAAAGGCTGGCTATATGGTCACCCTTGCCGGTGATGGTGTTGAAGGCTTAAAGCTAGCGCAAACACACATCCCTGATTTAATATTGCTTGATATCATGCTGCCAAACCTCAATGGCATGCAGGTGTGTGAACGACTTAAAGCAGACGCTAAAACCCAAGCAATACCCATTATAATGCTTTCCGCACGAAGTGAAGAAGCTGATGTTATTGGTGGCCTTAGTCAGGGTGCAGATGACTATATGACCAAGCCTTTTAGTCAGGCTGAGCTATTGGCTCGAATTAAAGTGGCTTTACGTAGGCGACCCACCACACACATACTCACTATGGGGACTTTGTCACTAGACCTTGATACCTACAACTGCAGTCTAAATGGCCAAGCATTAAAACTGACCACCACCGAATTTAAACTCTTACACACCTTAATGGCACAACCTGGTCGTGCCTTTTCAAGGGAACAACTCATACTTTCTGCCTTGGGTGAAAAATCTGAAGTGGTCGATCGTAATGTTGATGTTCATATTCGTGGCGTCCGAAAGCAGTTAGGTAAGGCGGCATCCGCAATAGAAACCATACGGGGCGTGGGTTATCGTTGTGATCCTAACTATAGTGAAACCCTAGCAAGCGAAGTCCATTAGCATGCGTCACTCACCAATATTCTTACGACTTTATGCAGGTTTTGCTGTCGTCATATTGTTTAGTATCTTGATTGTTGGCCTAATGGTTCAGCGTCAAATAGAGCAGGCCAGTTTGCGGGATATCAGTAATAACCTTTCGAGTCAGGCCTTTATATTACAACAGTCGTTTGCTAACACTGGTCAACAAACCCAAAGCCAAATACAACAAACATTGAAGCAAATTGGCCAGCGTATTGATACTCGAGTTACGCTACTAACAAAAGACGGCGTGGTTATTGCAGATTCTGAATTCAATGCTTCAGAGATGGATAATCACCGCTATCGACCAGAAATTATTGCTGCTAATACATCTGATATAGGGCAATCACGACGCTATAGTAAAACCTTACAAAAACCAATGTTGTATGTTGCCGTTTCAGCCATGGCAAGCAATGGCAATCTGGGTTACATTCGTACAGCATTGCCTACACAACGTATTGATGAAGAGATCAATTATTTGCGCCGAGTTATTATCATTGCTGCTAGTCTTACGGCATTGATTGCATTGTTTATAGGGTATTGGTTGGCGATGAGTTTTGCTCGGCCCCTTAGGCAAATGACACTCATTGCTAAAAACTATGCTCATGGCCGCTATCAGTTGCGAATTCCTAGCCAAAGACGTGACGAAATAGGCGATTTGGCTCGCTCACTTAATCAGATGGCTGATATTTCAGCCCAGCGCTTTGATATCATAAAAACGGAACGGGACCAGCTCTCTACTATCCTTAAAAGTATGAACGAAGGCGTTATTACTGTGACCAGTGAAGGCCTTATTACCCACGTTAACGCTGCTGCTTGTCGTATGTTGCGCACCAGTGGTGAACGTTGCTTAGGCCAAGCGCTAACAGACATAGATGGGTCGGACAACCTTGACCACGCGTTTAGACAATGCCAACAACAACAAACCAGCGTGGAGCGAACCATCCAGCTTGATGGCTATACATTTTCACGACACTACCGATTGCATGTTACTTTGTTAAAACAGTCCCACCGGGCTGACGCAATTTTGGTACTGCAAGACATCACTGCCGTTCAGCGTATTGACAAAATGCGCGCAGACTTCGTTGCAAACGCTTCCCACGAACTGAAAACGCCTATTACGGCCATTCGTGGTTTTGCAGAAACCTTAATAGAAGATGACACAATAGATCGCGCTATACAGCAGCGGTTTATGCGTAAAATTCATGGCCAATCTATCCGTTTATCTGCCTTAGTGTCAGATTTATTAGCCTTGTCTCGGCTAGAAAGCAACGATGAAGCCTACAACACCCAGGTAGATTTACAACAAGTGGTACAAAGGGTGTGTGCTAACTTACAGGCGGTAGCTCAGACACAACAAGTCACTTTGGAGCTACAAACAAAAGATGGCCCGATGATGTTGTTGGGTGATGACAATGCTCTAGGGCAAATGGCAACCAACCTTATTGATAATGCCATTAAATACACCGCAGCAAAGGGAACCGTTACCGTGGCCCTTACCGTAACTGAAGGGGTAGCGGTACTGGCAGTGAAAGACAATGGCTTGGGTATTGATGAATCTGATCAAGAGCGTATTTTTGAGCGTTTTTACCGAGTTGATAAAGCCCGCTCACAATCTCTTGGTGGAACTGGCCTTGGCCTTGCCATTGTTAAACATATAGTGCAAAGCCATAAAGGGCTCTTGCAACTAAACAGTAAGTTAAATCAGGGGTCTACTTTCACAATTAAGATTCCCTTGTCCACTTATACTAGCTAATTAAAAATAAACTGATAATCTTTATATTGCCTTAACAAAGGGTGCCTATAATGCGCGCTAACTAAGGCCCTATTATTACCCATCGAGGCAGTTCACATGGCAAACCCCATACTTAGCTTATTTGGCCATTCACCTATTAAACCGTTACAAAATCATATGCACACGTCGCTGCAGTGTGTAGAGCTATTAGTTCCTTTTTTTCAAGCGGTTATCAAAGAGGACTGGGAAACTGTAGAAGCTACTTATAATTCAATTGCTAAATTGGAAGGAGATGCTGATAACCAAAAACAAGACATCCGCTTGCACCTGCCAAAAAGCTTATTCATGCCCATTAACCGTTCTGATCTAATTCAATTATTAAGCAAGCAAGATAAAATTTGCAACACTGCAAAAGATATAGCAGGCATCATGTTAGGCCGTAAGCAAGTGGTGCCTAAAAAGATTTCTACAGATATGACTGCCTACGTAAAGTCTGCCGTGGCTGTAGCTGTGGAAGCCAAGGTAGTGATTGATGAGCTTGATGAACTCATTGGATCAGGGTTTGGTGGCCGTGAAATTGATCGTATCAACCGATGCATTACCAAACTGGAAAAAGCAGAAGACAAGAATGATAAACGGCAAATTACCTTACGGGCAAAATTACATGAAATCGAAGCCGACTTACCTCCTGTAGATGCCATGTTTATGTATAAAACGATCGAAACCATTGGTAATTTAGCCGATTGTGCGCAAAGTGCTGGCGAGCAAATTCAGGTCATCATAGCTCGTTAAGTACGGGCATATATACGACAACAAAAATCGATAACTTACACCTTACATAGCTTCGAGAAAACATTATGGAAGTTTTAAACGAATATGGTCAAATCTTACTCATTCTAGCCATCATCTTTGGTGTGTTTATGGCTTGGGGTGTGGGCGCAAATGATGTCGCTAATGCCATGGGAACCTCAGTGGGTTCTGGTGCTATTACGTTAAAGCAGGCCATCATCATCGCCATGATCTTTGAGTTTGCTGGCGCTTACTTGGCAGGTGGCGAAGTTACAGCTACCATTCGAAAGGGAATTATTGACCCACTAACCTTGCAAGGCACACCTGAGTATCTAGTTTACGGTATGCTCTCGGCACTACTTGCAGCCGGGACTTGGCTATTGATTGCCTCCATTCTTGGTTGGCCAGTATCAACCACTCATTCCATTGTTGGTGCCATTGTTGGCTTTGCTGCGGTTGCTATTTCTGTGGATGCCGTGAATTGGAGCAAAGTAGGTACCATTGCTGCCAGTTGGATCGTTTCACCCGTACTAGCGGGTACAATTTCCTATATGTTGTTTAGAAGTGTTCAGCGGCTTATCTTAGATACTGAAGCTCCATTTGAAAACGCTAAACGCTACGTGCCTGTGTACATGTTTATGGTGGGCTTTATGATCACCATGGTCACTTTAATCAAAGGTTTAAAGCACGTACTAAAAGACATTGGCTTTACCCTAAACTACTTTGAAATGTCCTTAGTGGCAGCCGCTGCAGGCATTTTAGTTTCCATAGTGGGTAGCATAATGTTAACCCGTGTTAAGCGTATCGAGGCCATTGAGGCAGAAGATCGCTTTGCTAACGTGGAAAAGGTCTTTGCAGTACTAATGGTATTTACAGCCTGTGCTATGGCTTTTGCTCACGGTTCTAATGATGTGGCCAATGCCGTTGGTCCGATGGCAGCAGCCATCGCCACTATTAAATCTGGTGCCGTAACAGCCAAATCCAGTATGCCAGCTTGGATTTTATTAGTGGGTGGAGTGGGTATTGTTATTGGCCTGGTGACTTACGGCTATAAGGTTATGGCCACCATTGGCACGAAGATCACAGAGCTAACCCCCAGCCGAGGCTTTGCCGCCACCTTAGGTGCCTCTGCAACTGTTGTACTTGCCTCGGGTATAGGCTTACCTATATCAACTACACACACTTTAGTAGGCGCAGTATTGGGGGTAGGTTTAGCCCGAGGGCTAGCTGCAATTAACTTGCGTATTGTTGCAACTATCTTTACCTCTTGGGTGATCACACTTCCAGCTGGTGCAATCTTGGCTATTATATTTTTCTACATCTTTAAAGCGATTTTTTCTTAAACCCAAGGTAGTCACCCTTGTAAAAAGGCCTAAGTTCACCCTTGAGTTTTAGGCCTTTTTTATTGATAACTTCTGCATTTAATAGGCATACCGGCGTTCTTTAGCAGATGCATATAAACCACCAAAATCTAGCCCTATTAGCCTGTCGCTAAGGTGCCCCTGTTAAAGTAGTTTACTCGCCTACACCTGTTGATCTGGTGCACCTATTATTTACTTCTAGTACAACCGCTGACTTATCAGATTATATCGAATATAATAAAGCGAAGGGTATGCATTAGTAACCTTACTTTAAAACTGCTTTTGTTTTAATCCATGTAATTATAGAAAGAAAAGGTCATTCACGTCGCTGGCTCGATATTAGAGTTTTGCAGCAAACGTGGCGTGAGCCCTTCACCATTAAATATCAACCTTTCAATTAATCATCCAATAGAGATAGATGCTGTTCAATGGCTGGTAACATTGGGCGACAGTACGAGTAAAAAACTATGCGTCATAAAATAAGCCTTTCAATTATTCTAATAGTATTTTGGTTGCTTAACTCTGGCCACTATAATTATTTGATTCTTGCCCTAGGTGCAGCTTCTATTGCCATCGTTGTGTTAATTGCTCATCGTATGGATGTTGTAGACCATGAGTCACAAACAATTCATCTGTCACTAGAGTACCCACGTTTTGGTTTATGGCTGATCAAAGAAATCGTGGTCGCCAATTTAACAGTGGTTAAGCACATATGGCTTGGTAACAAAACAATTACGCCCACAGTAAAAGTAATTAAGGCAAGCCAAACCACTGATGTGGGAAAGGTGATCTATGCAAATTCAATTACACTAACACCGGGCACTGTGACGCTAGGTTTAGTAAATGATGAAATAATGGTGCATGCATTAATCCAAGAAAATATTGTGGCACTAGAGTCTGGAGATATGGATAGCCGGGTTAGTAGACTGGAGCAATCATGGTAATTGCAGCAACTTTGGCAATTCTTGTTGCCATGATACTGGCCGTCATTAGGGCTGTAGTCGGCCCTAGCCTTTACGACAGAATTCTAGCCGTCAATATGTTCGGCACTAAGACGGTACTGCTTATTTCTCTTTTGGGTTTTATGATGGGCCGCCCTGAGTTTTTAGATATTGCTATGGTATATGCGTTGATTAACTTTATCAGTGTTATCGGGGTGCTGCGCCTATCTGACGCTTTTAACGCTAAACATAATGGCCAAGTGGCTGATCTAGTAAAGAGAGATCCGTAATGGAAGGTGTCCTTAGTTTACTGAGTGCTTTTTTCCTCCTAATAGGTAGTTTTTTGTGCCTTTCAGGCGGTGTAGGTATATTGCGATTTCCAGACTTCTATACCCGTATGCATGCAGCGGGAGTAACAGATACTTTAGCTGCCACCATGATACTTATTGGCTTAATGTTACAAAATCCTGAAATGCTGGTGATTATAAAACTCATACTTATTCTTTTAATGACGCTGTTTATTAGCCCCGCAGCCAGTCATGCCCTAGGGCAAGCTGCAGCTTTAAACAATTTACCTCCACTGGTAAATGTGCAGATAAAGGACTTGGAAAAAGGTTCAGCCTCAGGAGATAAAACATCGAAATCTTAGTCGATATTGTCTTACTCACACTTTTGGTTGGTATTGCCCTTGCGGTCAATCAAATCAAAGATATGTTTGCCGTTGTTATGCTGGCAGGTATTTATGGGCTTGTGTCTGCCAGCTTCTTCGTTGCTATGGACGCTGTGGATGTTGCATTTACAGAGGCCTCTGTTGGTGCCGGCATTTCCACGCTCCTAATGCTAACAACTGTAGCCATGACTGGGCGAACAGAACATGAAGCAAGCCACAAGCCTCTTTTAGCGTTGATTGTAGTGGCTATTACCGGCGGTTTGCTAATTTATGGAACCTTCGACATGCCTTATTTTGGTTCTGCAGATGCTGCCGTTCACAACCATGTCGCTCCTCGTTATATTTATGATTCGATGAAGGAGATTGGTGTCCCCAATATGGTCACCTCTGTACTGGCAAGCTATAGAGGGTTTGATACCTTTGGCGAAGTTACGGTGATATTTACGGCTGGAATTGGCGTTTTGGCATTGTTATCGGTTGTTCAGCGCCCTAAAAATGATGCCGCAATTGAAGCAATTAATGACTCAATGCATGAGAAACATTTGATCTTGCGCGTTGCTATAAAAACGATGATTCCATTTATTCTACTTTATGCATTTTATGTGCAGTTCCACGGTGATTATGGACCTGGTGGGGGGTTTCAAGCTGGCGTTATATTCGCTGCAGCGATCATTATGTATGCAATGTTATTTGGCCTAAGTGCAGCACGGAGAGTCATCACACAGCCTGCTGTGCAATTATTATCCGCCCTTGGCGTGCTTGTTTATGGAAGCGTAGGCGTGGTGTCAATGTTAAACGGTGGCAGCTTCCTGGATTATAGTGTGTTGACTGCCGATCCCATTGCTGGTCAACATTTAGGCATTCTGCTAATTGAGCTGGGTGTGGGTTTAACAGTTGCGTCTGTCATGATCATCATATTTTTTAGTTTTTCTGCTCGCAGAGAATACCAACAAGCTAATAAAGGTGAGTCTTTATGACAATGATACTTGGCCTTTATAATTACTGGGTAGTGATCGTTTTAATGATGATCGGTTTTTATATCATCATAGCTCATGGCCACCTTATCAAAAAAATTGTTGGCCTAAATATTTTTCAAACCTCTGTTTTTATTTTTTATATTAGCGTTGGCAAGGTAGAAGGAGCGACAGCTCCCATATGGCAAGATGGCATCATACTTTACTCTAACCCACTTCCTCATGTTCTAATCTTGACAGCCATTGTAGTGGGTATAGCAACGACTGCTTTGGGGCTTGCGCTGATCATAAGGATTAAAGAAGCCTATGGCAGTGTTGACGAGGATGAAATTCAGACCATGGATAACCAGGCTATGGTCAATCAAGACAAGGAACATCAGTAGTGTTAGTGCACCTCCCCATATTGCAAGTTATAGTGCCGCTAATAGCAGCGCCAGCCTGTTTGATCCTCAGAAGGCCAAAACTAGTTTGGTTATTTGCACTCCTAGCCAGTTCATTAGCATTTATTATTAGCATTCTTTTGCTTCAGCAAGTGATGGCAACTGGCACCATTAGCTATGAATTAGGCGGGTGGAGCCCACCATGGGGGATTGAATACCGTATTGATAAGCTGAACGCCTTTATTGCTCTAATCATATCTGGCATCAGTACTGTGGTATTGCTGGCAGCGCAAACTAGTATAGAAAAAGAAATCCCCAAAGACAAACAGACACTTTTTTATATTCTATACCTACTGTCACTAACTGGGATGTTGGGTATTGTAACCACCGGTGATGCGTTCAATGTTTTTGTTTTCCTAGAAATATCCTCACTGTCAGCTTACTCTTTAATTGCACTTGGTAAAGACCGGCGTGCACTTTGGGCATCTTTTCAGTATCTCATCATGGGAACCATAGGTGCTACTTTTATCCTTATCGGTATAGGCCTCATGTACCAAATGACTGGTACACTTAATATGGCTGATCTTGCAGAACGTTTACCCGCAGTGGCAGAAACCCGCACCATTACCACTGCTTATGTGTTTTTTATCGTGGGTGTGTGCTTAAAACTGGCATTATTTCCCCTGCATTTTTGGCTACCTAATGCCTATGCTTATGCACCATCAATTGTAACAGCTTTTTTTGCCGCTACCTCCACCAAGGTGGCTGCTTACCTACTGATTCGTTTCACGTTTTCAATCTTCGGTATTTCGTTTTCTTTTACCGCCCTGCCGATCGAGACAATGTTTTTGGTGATGGGATTATTAGGCATATTTATTGCGTCTACGGTGGCTATTTATCAAAATAATATAAAGCATGTATTTGCGTACTCTAGCGTAGCTCAAGTGGGTTATATGATTGTAGGCTTTAGTCTTTCTACACCTGCTGGATTAACTGCAATGCTGTTGCACATGTTTAATCATGCATTGATGAAAGGTGCGCTATTCATGGCCTTGGTTGCCATTATGTACCGTGTTGGTAGTAGCAAAATTACCGACTTGCAAGGTTTAGGTCGACAAATGCCTTTAACAATGGCTGCCATTGTAGTGGGTGGTTTAAGCCTTATAGGGGTGCCACTAACAGTTGGGTTTGTGAGTAAGTGGTATTTAGTTGTGGCCGCTATCGAAAAAGGTTGGTGGTGGTTAGCAGGCCTAGTTTTATTGGGTTCTCTATTAGCTGTAATCTATGTATGGCGTATTGTTGAGACTGCTTATTTTAAGGCCCCAGTTTTAGGTCAGCAGCCTGTTAAAGAAGCACCAATGGCTATTCTTGTTCCCGTTTGGCTTCTAGTTAGTGCTAACGTGTACTTTGGCATTGATACACGCCTCAGTGTGGAAATTGCTGCCAGTGCAGCTAAAAGCTTATTCGGGGTTGTGCAATGATTTTTTCATTAGACACCTTGCTGCAGCTGTGTATTCTTTTACCTATTGTTTCAACTATTGGCATTGTCGCCTTAAGACATAATCAAAACTTAAGGGAAATGGTGAGCATTGTCACCAGCCTGATTGTGCTGTGCTCTGTAGTGTTTATTTATCTGGGCTTACAGAGTGGCGAAAGTATTTCTGTCCACTGGTTGCAAATACTTCCAGGTTTAAGTGTAAGTTTTAGTGTTGAGCCTTTGGGGATGATATTTGCGTTAATCGCTAGCTTCCTCTGGTTAATCACTATTATATACGCCATTGGTTATATGCGTGGGCATAACGAAGACCATCAAACACGTTTTTTTTGTTGTTTTGCCGTTGCTATAGGCGGTGTGATGGGCGTGGCCTTTGCAGATAATTTATTGACCCTTTTTATCTTTTATGAGGTTTTAACACTTTCCACCTACCCCCTTGTCACTCATGCTGGAACAGACGCTGCAAAAAGAGGTGGGCGGGTCTACCTTGGCATCCTACTCAGTACATCCATTGCATTTTTTCTATTTGCGATACTTGGCACATGGGTCATTGCTGGTACGCTCGATTTCACTCAAGGTGGCGTATTCCCAGAAGATGCAAATACCACTTTGTTAGGCTTTCTTTTAGTGCTTTTTGTCTTTGGTATTGGCAAGGCTGCCATTATGCCGTTTCATCGATGGCTTCCTGCGGCTATGGTTGCACCAACGCCAGTTAGTGCTTTATTGCATGCTGTGGCTGTTGTTAAAGCAGGGGTTTTCACAGTAATGAAGGTGAGTGTGTTGATCTTTGGAATTGATCTATTAAGCATACTCCCCACCACTCAACCTCTGTTGTATCTTGCTGGTGCATCCGTTCTGTTAGCGTCGTTTATTGCGATGCGACAAGATAATTTAAAAGCCAGATTAGCCTATTCAACTATTGGTCAATTAGGCTATATCACTATAGGCGCTCTACTCGCTTCGTCTATGGGTGTTATTGGTGGCTCAATGCACATTGCGATGCACGCTTTCGGAAAAATTACGCTATTTTTCTGTGCGGGAGCTATTTTAGTTGCAGCACATAAAACAAAGGTTAGTCAGTTAGACGGCCTTGGTAGGCGGATGCCGTTCACTATGGCTGCGTTTTTTATTGCAAGCCTAGGTATTATCGGCATTCCTCCAGCGGGGGGCACATGGAGTAAGTGGTATTTATTAATGGGTTCCTTGAACACTGAACAATGGACTATTCTTGTAATTTTAATCCTCAGCTCACTATTGAACATTGCCTATCTGCTGCCAATACCCATCCGCGCATTTCTTTTTAAAGAGTCTACCGCTAATCCTGCATTAGGAATCAAAGAAGCGCCGCTGGCTTGCCTTATTGCTATTGGTATCACGACCGTTGGGATTATTGCCCTATTTATGTACCCTGCGCCGTTGTACGACCTAGCTTCGTCCATTCTACAAACTTCGAGTATTGCTCATGGACAATAACAAAGAGTACCTGTTTGACAAGCCAAAAAATGTTAAACGTGTGATGTACTTCCTTTATGCTAGCTGTGTTTTTTTGTTTGCGCTGGACTTCGTAATTCACCGCCACGTGTATCATAGCTGGGAAAATCTTTGGGGTTTTCATGCTATTTATGGGTTTGCAGGTTGTGTTGTACTGGTGATTGTTGCCACATGGATGCGTAAGTTTTTAATGCGTCCAGAGGACTACTATGATGACGAGTGGAAGACCATAATCGATGAGAAAAAAACAGATAAAGCTGGAGTATTAAATGTGGATGACTGAGTTGCCACCCTTTGTTCTCTTCTTTATTGGCGCATTGATTGCCACAATAACGAGTGGCCGCTTACGTGGCATTATCATGTTAGCTATACCTATAGTCAGTGCCATTAATCTATGGATGATGCCTGAAGGCATTCATTTACAGCTGTCATTTATGGAATATCAGCTATCGCCCTATAAAATAGATAAACTGAGTTTAATGTTTGCCTATGTGTTCCACATCGCTGCTGTTATCTCAATTACATATTCCTTACACGTTAAAGATACTGTTCAGCAAGTTGCAGGAATGTTGTATGCCGGAAGTGCTTTAGGTGCTGTTTTTGCAGGTGATCTGTTAACGCTATTTGTATTTTGGGAGTTATTGGCACTTACTTCTGTATTTCTTATTTGGGCCAGAAAAACACCTCGCGCTTATGTAGTTGGTATGCGATACCTCATTATTCAAATTTTTTCTGGGGTGTTACTACTGATAGGGGTGTTGTTTTACGCTGCCGAAAAGGGCACGTTAGATTTTCAATATATTGGTTTAGAAGGCATTTATGGTTGGCTTATATTTTTTGCTATCGGTATTAAATGTGCCTTTCCACTGCTGCACAGTTGGTTAACTGACGCGTATCCAGAAGCCACGCCCACGGGAACTGTCTTTTTAAGCGCCTTTACCACTAAGGTTGCTGTATATGCACTAGCACGGGCTTACCCCGGCACTGAGATGCTTATTTATATTGGCGCGGCTATGGCGTGCTTGCCTATCTTTTGGGCAGTTATAGAAAATGACCTTCGACGGGTCCTCGCTTACAGCTTGATGAATCAGGTTGGCTTTATGGTCGTTGGAATTGGCATCGGCACGGCGTTGGCCATTAATGGTGCTGTTGCACATGCCTTTAATGACGTTATCTTTAAGGGATTGCTGTTTATGAGTATGGGTTCCGTACTGCATATGACAGGGCGTATCAACGGTTCCGATCTAGGTGGCCTTTATAAAACAATGCCCAAAACAACGGTGCTCTGTATTATTGGTGCGGCGTCAATTTCAGCTTTCCCTTTATTTAGCGGTTTTGTCAGTAAGTCGATGGTGATGTCCGCTGCATTAGAGAATGGATACGATTGGATATGGCTTATGCTTTTATTTGCCTCCGCTGGCGTATTTCATCATGCTGGAATTAAAATTCCTTACTTTGCGTTCTTTGCCCATGATTCAGGCCTACGAGCCAGTGACCCACCAACAAACATGTTGGTCGCAATGTTTATTGCTGCGGCTCTGTGTATTGGCATTGGTGTATACCCTGCCGCTTTGTATTCGTTACTTCCTTACGATACGGGTTACAACCCTTATGATGCAACACACATACTGGCCCAAACCCAGCTACTATTCTTTTCTGCACTAGCGTTCGTATGGTTAAATTTACGAGGTATGTATCCACCTGAACTTAAGTCTACACACCTAGACTTCGACTGGACCTATCGCCGTTTTTTCCCATTAATATTACGCCGAATATTTACTGCTATTTGGAAAATAGATGGTGCAGTGCGCCAGGCTTTTCTATCCAAACTCGATTCTGGGTTAAGTTACCTAGCCCAGCGAAATGTGGGTGCCAGTAGCTTACTTTCCCGTGATCATCCAGCGGGAAGTATGGTGATATGGGTTACGGTTCTATTAGCTATATATTTAATCATGAGTTTTATACGTTAATCTCTTTTATATTTGGAAGATTAGTGACTGATCTATTGTTCACTGATAAGTACGGAGGCGAATCTTTAAACAGAGTCGCCTTTTTTTTGCTTCCATAAAAATACTAATAACCAGGTCTATCTAAATCTTATATCTTGGATACGCGACCTAGTGATGCTGTTTAATTTCATCAGTTAAACTATTATTTATATCGTATGTGTTAATAGACATGATATCCAAAGGGTTTTAGCTCAACTGAAGTTATGACTCATCACCTGCATAAAAAATACACTCTACTACTGGCGCCCGATACTGAGCATAGCGATTCTTGTAGCAAAGAAACTTTAGTCTAAACCATTAATCAAGTTAATATCCTACCTAAAACCACATCTAACACGGTTAGTGGGGGTCAGGCTCATCTAGAAAGGATAACTTCAAATACCCTTGTAAGCTCATTTTAACTAGCTTCTTAGCCCTATTCACGACTGCCCATCAAGCTAAAATGGGAACCACAAGAGTAAACTAGTAAAATAGTGTTGTTAATTACGACACACTAGTCTGTATTCAATTAACTCCACATTTGTGCAGACCGCTAAAAGCCCCCTAAAATTAGTCTCCAAAGACTAATGGTTTGACAGGGTTAAATGTATGTATATTTCGTTAAAAATGAAAGCCATATATGGATTTACTGCTCTAAAAATTGTTAATAAGTGATCTTATTTTTACGATTATGCTGCTATTAAAAGCTGATAAAGCTTTTATTGTGACCAGAAACGTAATTTAAAAAATTATATCAAATATAGTTATACACAACTTATTCTGAACAAAGCTAAAATCTTTACCAACTTATCCAACGCAAAAGTTCTTCACGACGCAAACGATCTATAAGTATAAAAGAGTTATCCACACTATCCACAGCTATATACACAATTTAATTCACAGCCATTAAAAATAATAAAACTATCCAGATTTTTACCCTTAGAGGCTGTTAATAACGTGCGATCCTAACAATACCTAATCTGTGGGTAACTTCCGCCTGTGTATAACTAGCTTAGTTATACACACAAGGTAATCAGGCTACAAACCCAATATTAACCTTAACGTAACAGCTTTATCATCACCTTAAATGACTGTTTTAATTACTTTATTTAAACTTAT
>DCAT01000110.1:23818-23938 GCA_002312935.1 Oceanospirillaceae bacterium UBA1126
TTTAATTACTTTATTTAAACTTATACATAAAATAAAGGCTGCTTAATAATAACAACAATAACAATATAATATATATATACTTCTTTACATAGAACAACTAACAAAAGCTTAATCAACAAC
>DCAT01000078.1:0-4559 GCA_002312935.1 Oceanospirillaceae bacterium UBA1126
ATTAATTGTTCCTTTAGTGCTCAAGGTATAAGACGTCAATTAACTTGTGAAACACCATGCCTTAAAGTGAGTCATGGGGCACTGATTCAATGCCTAAAAAGTGCTTTTTTCCAGTTACTTTGGGAGTTTTTCTAGCTCTCAATAGGGCAACTCTATTCTAGGTTGATTCAGCTCATAAATATGTAATTATGACTCCTTTGTTGGCGATCATTTGTAGAACGAAAATGCCTAATGTTGAGTACATACGCAGTGGCTTAATAATTTCGCAAGTTTAGGGTAGATTTGAACTGTTAATTTTGTCACTCTGAGTGGCTAGCGTATTGAGTCCATTCGTCATATTCGTTGCTTGGATCACAGGGCTCTTGCAATGAGTGTTGGTCGTATGTGCTGCACAGACTTTCCCACCACCCAGGGGTCTTCTCCCACTGTCTGTTCCGTCTGTATTGTGTCCGATGTAAAAATTCGCCATACCAAAGCCCATCAGGTTTGTGACTTGGGTCCCAAGTCTCATCTTGGGCTATGTCTGGAAGCCAGTTTTCTGCGCCACTGCGGTTACCAGTGGTTGCCCACTCCCACATTTTTTCAAAGTTGCCTTTGCCTTTGATTAATACCTGATACTTACTGGCTACTACCGGTAGATCATTTATTTTGGATCTAATTTGTTGGAGCTTTTGACCTACTTGGGCTCGACGTTTTGCTGAGCCCACACTGCCTGTGGTAATGAGTGCACTTCATAAATTTAGCGCACCCATGAGCTTTTATTTTTTGGTATTTAATTTGTTCTGGGTTTTCAGTTGGAAATCACTGGCGTCATGGCGTTCATGCAACTGCTCGTCTAATTCACCCCAAGCACGATTGACCATTACCCCACGTTTAACCGCTTCTCGTTGGCTAATTTCTTCAGTCCAACGCACCAAGTTTTTATAAGACTTAGTTTGTAAGAACTCTGCTGCACCGTAAACCTTATTTTGCACTAGGGCGCCATACCATGGCCAGATTGCCATATCAGCAATAGTGTATTGGTCACCGCACATATATTGATTGTTAGCTAAATGTTGATCGAGCACATCAAGTTGCCGTTTCACTTCCATGGTAAACCGTTCTATTGGGTATTCAAATTTTTCTGGCGCATAGGCGTAAAAATGGCCGAAACCTCCACCTAAATATGCCCCACTGCCCACTTGCCAAAATAACCAAGACAGGCACTGCGACTTAAGCCAAGGTTCTTTGGGTAAAAAAGCATCAAATTTCTCTGCCAGATACAGCAATATCGCACCAGATTCAAAAATAGGCAGCTTATTGCCTTCACTATTATCTACTAGCGCAGGGATTTTGGAGTTTGGATTTACCTCAACAAACCCAGAGCCAAATTGATCGCCGTTCATAATATCAATCAAATAAGCATCGTACTCAGCGTCTTTGATACCCACAGATAACAATTCTTCCAATAGTATTGTTACCTTTACACCATTGGGCGTTGCCAACGAATAAAGTTGTAAGGGGTGCTTACCCACAGGCAATTCTGATTCATGGGTTGCGCCAGATGTTGGGCGATTAATGCTAGCAAACTTGCCGCCAGTTGCTGTAGTCCATTGCCATACTTTTGGGGGCTCATACGTATTTTTAGACATTTTTGATCCGTAACTATTGTTGGTGTTTAAAGAGGGTTTTATCAAACGCTGTTAATCTATTGGTATGCAACCACACATTGATCAACATAATAATACATTTACGCTTTCGTCATCAATCCTACTGCTTTGCTATGGCGCCGACTACGTTTACTTAACTATTTAAAATGCAACACAAATCATGTGTCTCATGAACCAAAGTGGGGGCTTTAATGTATATTTTACCTAGGTAAACCTACCTACATAAAATGTGTAAAACCGAAAGTATAGACCATGAATTATTTAATGCGCTTTTGTTTCACAAATGAGTTACACATGCACCCAAAGGGTTTAAATAGCTGGTTGAGCCTATCCTACTTATAATAAATTTTTTCTATATGCCCAACTATTTATAAAGTGTATTTTTTACTGGCTCCGAGTGTCAAATCTAAATATGCTAATTTTTTGTCGTCAAAGGCTCATTCACAAGAGCTTATTTTTTCTCAATGCCCATTGGTGTCACTGTATTTTAGGGCGTACACTGGACAGATTAAGGCGCTCTGCAAGATTGTAAACGGTGATAGCTGATACTGACTCACACATAGTTTAATAAATAGTTTTAGATATAAATTATTATGGTGTTAGATGCATTAAACCAATTGAGAATGAATCTGCTTTTTAAAAATCTGCAGTTCATTATAGTCGTGGCCTCATTATTGGTAGCGATTAATGTGTCTGCAAAAACGAATGTTGCCATGGATAAAAACCAGATAACCAGTACCTACACTGCGCTTAGTGATGAAAGTTTATGGCCCATAGCAACTAATAACGCCCTTTATGGCGCCACTGTGTGGCATGTGGCAAACAGTTTAAGTGCTGAAGCTGCAACAATTGATTACCACGGTGTGGTTGCTAAGGGTGAAGCAAGTCAATTTGCCAGAAATGCAGTGGCTATGCAGCCGGTCGCCCAAGCAGCTAGTAAGGTACTAGGCAGTGTTGTTTCTAGCACTTTAAAAGAAGCCCCAGAAAAAATTAAAGAAAAAAATAAGGGGGCTTTAGCACCAAAAGTAGATAAGCCAGATCCGCTTAAAGCAGACTCAGTTGCAGCACCCTTTATATTAAACAACATCACGTTTACAGGGAATGAGTCCTTTAGTGCCGAAGTCTTGCGTGGCGTTATTGCTGACGCTGAGGGAAACCTACAACATTTAGAGCAACTACAGGCGCTAGCTGCCCGTATTACCCAGTTTTATCGAGAAAAAGGGTATTCACTTGTAAGGGCTATACTTCCTGCTCAGGTGATCAGCCAGGGCAATGTAACGATCCATATCATCGAAGCAAAGTATGGGCGAGTAAATCTTATTAATAACAGTAACATTAATGATGATTTGTTGGCTTCGACAGTGGCGTCTATGCAGCCGGGCATGGTTATTTCTAATTCCAACATGTATCACGCCTTATTGCTGTTATCAGATGTTCCAGGCCTAGTGCTTAGCCCTACTCTTAGTCCTGGGTCTAAATCAGGAACCTCTAATGTCACCTTAGTTGTGGAAAATGGAAAAACCTACTCAGGGAGCTTGTCACTAGATCAGCATGGTGATCGCCGCACAGGTAAAGAGCGCATTGTTGGCAGTGCTGCAGTAAATAACCTTGCTGGGCATGGAGATGTGTTATCTGTAAGTGGAATGGTTAGTGGGGCAAATATGCAATTTGGTCGTGTGGCTTATGATTGGTTGTTAAGTGGAGATGGTGCCCACGTAGGCATAGCATATTTTGGGCTTAACTATCACTTGGGTAAAGAGTTTGAGAGTGCAAAAGCTAATGGTACTACCCGCATGGTTAGTATGTGGGTAGACCGTCCTTTAATACGCGGTCTTGATGCAAATGTTTCAGTGCAATTACAAGCTGATGTTAATCAACTTAAAGACCACATAGATAGTGCCTCACTGCGCACTGACCGAACGATATCATCAATTTCCTTAACCATAATGGGTGATCAAATAAATAACTATGGCCGTGGAGGAGTAAGCTCATGGCGCCTTGGGTTAAAAACGGGCATTTTGAGCTTCGATGACATTGCTGCCAAAACTGCAGATGCTGGTTCTGCTAATACAGTGGGCCACTTTAAAAAAATCAATCTAAATATAAATTACTTACAAAGCGTATCTGCAAGATCTAGTATTTATTTAGAGGCTAAGGGGCAGTGGGCCAGTAATAACTTAGATTCCTCTGAAAAGCTTGTAGCTGGGGGAGTACACGCTGTTCGGGGCTATAATTCTGGATCCTTATCTGGAGACATAGGCCATGTAGGGACAGTTGAATTTAGATATTATTTACGGCAGGCGTTTGATGGCAGATTAACAGGTAGCCTATTTTATGACACTGCTCATATCATGGTAAATAATAATCCTTGGGAAGGGTTAGTGAATGGTAATTCATCAACTATAAATAGTGCTGGTGTTGCGCTAGATTGGGTAGGGTCCGCGCAGTCATCAGCAAGCTTTGCTTTAGCGGCCCCAACGGCTTCAAAGTCAGCTTTAGTCTCTAATCAAACAAGTTACACTATACGTTTTAAGATGAAAAGAGAATTCTAGAGTGCCCATTCTAGCGCACTACCAAATGATCTTAGTCGCAGAGGAAGATGGGAAAGAGAAAGGTAAGCGCATTCATTCTTCAACGCACTCTACTTAAGAAAAATGTAGGCTCAATAAATATGTTACAGTTACTGGTATAGACTTCCAAGGACGTTTCTCTTAGGTTTTTGCAACAAAAGCCGTATTTTAAAAGAGAACTTCTGATGCTCAAAAAAATATGTCTACCTACTCATTTCACAGCCTCAGTTCAGAGATCAATTTTTTGCGTGGTAATACCTAGGGTATCTAGCACTAAGGCTATTTGCCAAAAATCCATCCCAAGCTTAGTCGCAGTTTTTTCTTGTCTTTTTTCGTCCAT
>DCAT01000078.1:4956-7783 GCA_002312935.1 Oceanospirillaceae bacterium UBA1126
CAACTACAACTGTCACGCAATCCAGCCAACAATTGTCACTTGACTGGCAAAGCTTTAATATTCTTGCACATGAAACTGTTAACTTTGTACAGCCTTCAAGTACGTCTGTAGCGGTCAACCGCATTTTGGACACCAATGGGACGCGTATTCTTGGGCAGTTAAATGCCACAGGACAGCTCTACCTGATAAACCCAAACGGCATATTATTTGGCCAAGGATCACAGGTCAGTGCCAGTGGGCTGGTTGCCTCTGCCTTAGACCTTAATAATGCTGATTTTTCTAGTAACTCCCAAACCTTTAGTGGTAATGGATCTGGGGGCGTCATTAATCAGGGTAACCTCATTGCAGGTAATCATGGATATGTTGCACTTCTTGGCAATACGGTCAAAAATCAGGGAACTATTAAGGCACTAAAAGGCAGTGTGGTGTTGGGTGCTGGAAATACTGCGACACTTGTTTTTCAGGACAGCAGTTTGCTGCAGATCGAAGTTGATAAAAGCACTCTCAACAGCCTAGCCCTCAATGGAGGGCTAATTCAAGCTGATGGTGGACGAGTGCTTATTGCAGCAGGTGCAAAACATAGTTTGCTTACTAGTATGGTTAATAATACTGGAGTAATCGAAGCACGGACGTTAGAAAATCGTAATGGTAGCATTGTTTTGTTGGCAGGAATGGCGGCTGGTACTGCTTCCATATCAGGCACGTTGGACGCGTCTGCTCCGAATAAAGGCGATGGTGGGTTTATTGAAACCAGTGCTGCACAAGTAAAGATTTCTGACAATGTAAATGTGACTACTTTAGCAACAGTTGGAGACAGTGGAACTTGGTTGATTGATCCATCAGACTTTAATATTGGTAATGCAGGTGACGGTGGTGTTAGCAATATGTCTGCCAATGCACTGGAATCAAGTTTAAGTAGCTCAAATGTAACGATATTGTCTAGTGGTGGAACAGCTGATGGAGCTGGTGACATTAATGTTAACGAAGCAGTGTCATGGAATGCTAATCAATTAACGCTGACCGCCGCCAGAGACATTAATATTAATGCTGTAATGGCAGCCAGTGGCTCATCTACTTTAGTACTAAACACGGCAACAGCTAACGGTAGTGACTCAGCAGACACTGATGGTCAGGTTTATGTAGGTATGAATTTTGATGGTTTTAGAGGGCGTGTAGACTTTGCTAATTCAGGGCTCGGTTTACTCACTATTAATTCAGCCAGCTACAACGTTATCAACTCTTTGTCACAGCTCCAAAGCATGGCTATTACTGGTAATTTTGCCCTAGGTGCAAATTTAGGAACTTTAGGCTCTAACTTTAGTTTTACGCCTATTACTAGCTTTGCAAATAAGTTTAATGGCCTTGGGCACACAATTACAGGAATGAATATTGCTGGAGCTGCGGCAGCTAACACGGGGCTGATTAAAATTGCAGGCGCAGCTTCTGATATTCGAAATGTGGGGCTGGTGGGTGGCATAGTCAGTGGAGGTGGGGCTGGTACGGGAGGTTTAATTGGCTCAGGTACGACAGGGGTTTTGAGTAATAATTACAATACTGGAAACGTATCAGGAGCAGCTGGTACGGGTGGCCTTGCAGGTAGTATGACCACAGGTTCAATCTCAAATAGCTTTACATCGGGTGTTACTATTGGTGCTGCCGGTGCTGGTGGCCTGGTAGGTAGCATGACGACAGGATCAGTAATCAATAGTTATGCAATTGGAAATGTAACAGGAGCAGCTGGCACTGGTGGCCTCGTAGGAACCTCTACTGGACTTATTAGTGGCAGTCATGCCACTGGCGTTGTAAACGGTGATGCGGGCACTGGTGGGTTGGTTGGCACAACCACAGGAAATACAGTTAAGTCCTATGCTACTAGCAATGTAACAGGAAAGGCAGGCACTGGCGGCCTTATAGGAACAAGTACAGGAGCTGTTACCAACAACTATGCAGCTGGCACTTTAACAGGTGCTGCAAACACTGGTGGTGTCTTAGGGTCTAGTACGGGGGTACTTACTAACAACTTTTGGGACATTGCTAATAGTGCGTACGGCGTTGGAAGTACAACCCCAGCAGGTACGTATAGCGTCACTAGGACTGAATTAATAGCCTCAGGGTTCCCAACAACGACAGCCAATAGCGGTTCTGGATCAGCTTGGGATTTTAACGCTACCTGGTTACTAGTGGCTGGTTCGTCGCCAATTCTTCGTGGTTCTCTGCCTAAACTAGTGGTGAGTGCACTCAATCAATCGAGCACTTATACTGGTGTTACAGGTTATACCCTTGTTCGTTCAGGATTAGAATATTCGTTAGATTTAAATACTTCTGAAGAAACTTATTTGAATGGCCTTGGTGTCACCAACACAGGCACCTCTAATGGAGCCAAAGATACTGGTACTTACGCCATTTCAGCACTTTATTCAGGCCAAACACACTATGATATAAGTTACGTTAATGGTGCGTTGACGATCAATCCAGCTGGTCTGTTGGTCACTGCTTCTGCACAATCTACTGTTTATGGCGCCACTACATTAGTGTTTGATGGCACTGAGTTTGGGTCTTCAGGGTTGCAGAATAGTGAAGCAATTACTGCCAGTATAGCGTCCTCGGTGACAAATGCCTCTAATGTAGCGGTCTATACTGGTGAAATTTCTGCTGCAACTGCAACAGATAGTGGTGCTGGCACCTTTAAAGCCAGCAACTATACAATTACTTATGCTGCTGGCATTCATACGGTAGTGCAAAAGGCCTTAACGGCAGTGGCCACTGCAGCAAATAAAGCATATGACGGCAATACTACAGCTAGCTCAACCCTGGCACTGAGCGGCTT
>DCAT01000111.1:0-127 GCA_002312935.1 Oceanospirillaceae bacterium UBA1126
CAGTGTCTACCGCCCTAAGGCTGACCGTATTGCTGCCTGGGCCCGCTTAGCAAAAGATTTAAACCCCACACACCTAGAAGCCATGATGACGGAGATTACCCTATCTCAAGCTTTAGAAACTGCCCAA
>DCAT01000111.1:505-8725 GCA_002312935.1 Oceanospirillaceae bacterium UBA1126
CCTAACTAAGGGATAAAACATGAATACTATTAGCCGCTATCCTGTGCCTAAGCTTGAAGATCTGCCTGCAGACATTAAAAGCCGGGTATTAGAAGTGCAAGAAAAAGCAGGTTTTGTACCCAACGTTTTTTTGGCCATGGCTCACCGGCCAGACGAGCTGAGGGCATTCATGGCTTACCATGATGCATTAATGCTTAAAGAAAGTGGTTTAAGCCAAGCTGAACGAGAAATGATTATTGTTACCACATCTAATGATAATGGTTGTTTGTATTGTGTCGTAGCCCACGGGGCGATATTACGTATACGGGCGAAAGATGCCTTGATCGCAGATCAGGTTGCAGTAAATTACCTAAAAGCTGACATTTCTCCACGGCAAAAAGCCATGCTTACTTTTGCACTAAAAATATCTAATAATGCTCAAGCAACCAGTGAGGAAGACTTTGTTATATTAAAAAGTTTTGGTTTCAGTGATGAAGATATGTGGGATATCGCCGCAATTACAGCCTTTTTTGGGCTCAGTAACCGTATGGTTAGCTTCGCCTCTATACAGCCTAATAAAGATTTTTATGGCATGGCTAGGGACATTTAATTTCAGCCTCAGTAACGCGAGCAACAGCATAGTTTTTTTGGCTAATTCGATGCAGCCTCATTTCTGTAAATAATTTACCAATATTTAGTTATAATAGTATAAATTAGCATTAATTTTAGATTTAATGTAGTATTACTACACAAAATAAAATGGCGTTATAACTATCCGTTTCACTCTTAACGCGTTATTGTACCGCGCCTGTTAATACGTAACGTTGACACTAAGTAATGACGTTAGTGCCACTACCCCTTAACTAACCACTGCCAAGGAAAAATTCATGCCTGAGTCTCTCAAGGATAGCGCAATGCGCTACCACACTCACCCAACACCCGGTAAATTGTGTATTCAACCCACAAAACCGCTGGCTAATAAACGTGACCTTGCGCGCGCTTATTCTCCTGGTGTGGCATATGCTTGTGAAGCAATAGTAGAAAATGAAGATATGGCGGCAGCAGTCACCGCCCGTGGCAACCTAGTAGGTGTAATTACTAATGGCACAGCAGTACTGGGGTTAGGTAATATTGGCCCATTGGCATCTAAACCTGTCATGGAAGGCAAAGCAGTGCTATTTAAAAAATTTGCTAATATCGACGTGTTCGACATTGAAATTCAAGAAAATGAAGTTGATAAGCTAGTGGATATTATTGCTTCGTTAGAACCTACTTTTGGTGCGATTAACTTAGAAGATATTAAAGCGCCAGAATGCTTTCTAGTAGAGAAACAACTACGTGAACGGATGAATATCCCAGTTTTCCATGATGATCAGCACGGCACCGCAATTGTGGCTGCAGCTGCAGTTTATAATGGCTTGAGAGTAGTAGGAAAAAATATACAAGACATTAAAGTAGTGGGCTCAGGTTCTGGTGCCGCCAGCATTGCCTGTTTAGACTTGCTTGTGAGTATGGGCTTGCCGTTAGACCAAGTTACCTTAATAGATCGCTCAGGAGTGATCTATAAAGGCCGAGGGCATGGAATGAACCCTTGGAAGGAAAACTATGCAAGAGAAACAGAAGACCGTACCTTAGCTGACGCTATGGTTGATGCAGACCTATTTTTGGGCTTATCTGCCCCTGGTGTGTTAACTCAAGACATGGTGAAAAGTATGGCGCCAAAGCCACTTATTTTGGCGATGGCAAACCCTACACCAGAAATTATGCCTGAACTGGCTATGGCAGTTCGCCCCGACGCCATAGTTGCCACTGGACGTTCTGACTTCCCTAACCAAGTAAACAACGTATTGTGCTTTCCATTTATCTTCCGTGGTGCATTAGACTGTGGTGCCACTACAATTAACGAAGCGATGAAGCACGCCTGTGTTAGAGCAATCGCAGACCTAGCATGTAAAGAAGTGACAGATGTTGTGGCCGCAGCCTACCCTGGTGAAAACTTTAAGTTTGGCCCTGAATACCTCATCCCTAAGCCTTTTGACCCACGATTAATCGAAGAAGTGCCACTAGCTGTCGTTAAAGCAGCAATGGAAAGTGGTGTAGCCACTCGCCCTATTGAAGACCTAGACGCCTACCGTATTAAGTTACAAGGTTATGTAAACCAGGCTGGCTTGTTTATGCAGCCAATGATCGAAAAAGCGAAGCAAGGCCCGCAGCGCCGAATCGTTTATGCAGAAGGTGAAAATGATGATGTACTTATGTCCATGCAAGCTATGGTGGATGAAGCCGTAGCAAAACCTATTCTTATTGGCCGCCAGAGCGTGATGGAAGCGTCTATTGATCGTTTGAGCTTGCGTTTTAAGTTAGGTGAAGACGTAGAAGTGTTCGACCCTAAAGATTGTGACCTGCATAACCGCTATTGGCAGCATTACCACAAAAAAGTTGCACGTAAAGGGATCTCCGTAGAAACTGCCAAACAAGAAATGCGCAATAATAGTACCGCTTTAGCTTCTGTTATGGTGGATTTAGATGAAGCCCATGGCATGATCTGTGGCAAAGTAGGGCGCTTTGATACCCACTTCAAAACTCTTTTGCAAGTGCTTGGTCCCAAAACGCCAGATACACACGTATCTAGCGTATGTGCATTATTATTGCCGAGTGGTCCATTGTTCTTAGCAGATGCGTTTTTAACTGTAGATCCAACTGCAGAAGAGATTGTGGCCTCCACTGAAGCGAGTATGAACTTTGTGCGCCAGTTTGGTATTAAACCTAAAGTGGCGCTGTTATCTCACTCTAATTTTGGTACATCCAGCGACCCACAAGCTAACAAAATGCGTCAGGCCTCTGCCACACTTCGCGAGCGTTACCCTAACGAGGAAATTGAAGGTGAAATGCACTCATTCACAGCCCTTAATGAAGAGCTGCGTCAGACTATTTTTCCCAATTCAAAACTTACGGGGCAGCCAAACTTACTGATCATGCCTAACCTAGATACAGCCAACATTACCTTAGGACTTATTCGTTCTTTAACCGATGCCTTGCTTATTGGGCCCTTTGTTCACGGTTTATCTAAGCCTGCTCACATTGTTATTCCGTCGGTTACAGGCCGCGGTATGTTTAACATGAGTGCGATTACAGCAGCTGATGTTGAACTGCACTGTGAAACTAATGAGTGCAGTATTTAGCGATTAGTTAGTTTTTGAGAAGACCACCAAAAATACATTTATGATCTATTCTTAACGAGTGTAAGACCTATTCCCGAGTGACTTTGCCCAGTTTATCTGGGCTTTTTTTTTAGTATTTTTGCCACCACGAAGTCCTCACTATAGGTTCATGGAGCAGCTGCATTAATTCGCCTATTCGTGGAATGACAAACGCTTGGTTTTGCTGTTGTGCGAGTAATTTTGTTTGTTCTGCAGGTTCGTCCCAAGGGTGTAACGATAAGGTAAAAGCGCCCCAGTGCACGGGCATTACAATACGGGCCCCTAAATCTTTTGCAGCTTGTAGGCTTTGTTTAGGCACCATATGAATGGCCTGCCAGCGAAAATTATATTGCCCAGTATCTAACAAAGCGATATCAATGGGGCCAAAACGTTGGCCAATTTCTTTAAAGTGGGGGCCATAGCCGCTGTCCCCGCTAAAAAATATCCGCTGCTCTGGTGCCTCAATCATCCACCCACCCCATAGCGTGGAGTTGCTATTACCCAGCCGCCTACCAGAAAAGTGGCGAGCAGGGGTAAGCGTCAGCTTAATATCATTTAAATCCTTAGCCTGCCACCAGTCCATTTCGCTAATGCGCTCTGGGGCAATGCCCCAGTGTAATAGGTGTTGCCCTACGCCAAGGGGCACATAGTAATGTTTAACCTTGGCATCTAGCTTCATAATGCTGGGGTAGTCTAAATGGTCGTAATGATCATGAGAAATTATGACCGCGTCAATGGGGGGCAGTTGTGCTGGTTCGAGAGGCAGGTTTTTACTGTAACGTTTGCTGCCAAGAGTTGGGTGGGGTGCAGCTGTGTCACTAAATATTGGATCAAATAACAAGGTTTGGTTGGCGGTTTGCAGTAGAAACGAGGAATGACCAAACCACAAAAGTTGGGTTTTATTAATGATAGTGTTGACTTGTGACACGTCCACTTTGACGACATCAATGTTGCGCTCTGGAGCCAGTTCTTGAACAGTTATATAATCCCATAATGAACTCATCATAAGACCAAAAGATTGATCTAAGTTAGTCTCAACGGTATTCACAAATTGAGTGTCTAAAAAGTTTTTTGAGTGGCGGTAGGCCTGTTGCTGTGACGCAGTCATTGGGGCGCCAAATACATCAGCGTTAGAATACCAGTAATACCCCCCGCCTCCAGCAGCTAAGGCTAAAGTGCATGTTATAGCAACTAAACTGAGGACTATAGTTTTAATCATTTAAATCGAATCTCTCATTTTTCTGTAGTGTGGGATGATGTGATGGTTATTATTTAAGTTGAAATCATAACTGTATTGGCTTTTGCATAACACTTTTTATATGTTTACTTTTTATTTAACCTCATCAGTGTGTTTTTACGGATTACTGTAAGGTTAACCTTGCGGTACTTTATAGGGTGTGAGATGTTACCCAGCTGCCTACAATGATGAGCTCTAGTGATGTCTAAAATACAATTTAATAAAGCCTTTACCCAGCAAGAACCCATTCCTGAAATAGCAAAGAAAAGGGTCATGGAATTACTAGATTCAGGTCGATTGCACCGCTACAACACAGTGGGTGAAGAACTATCAGATGCGGCCTTGTTAGAACAGGACTTTGCTCAGTACCAAGGCCGAAAATACTGTTTAGCGTGCACCTCCGGTGGTTACGGGTTACATATTGCGCTGCGAGCTATGGGTTTGCAATCAGGGGACCAAGTACTCACCAATGCGTATACATTAGCACCAGTTCCAGGTGCTATTCATGCCGCTGGGGGTAAACCAGTATTGGTAGAAATTGATGAAAACTATCATTTAGATTTAGCGGACCTAAAGGCTAAGGCAAAAAGCAGCAATGCTAAAATTTTGTTGTTATCACTGATGCGTGGGCATATTCCTGATATGGACCGGCTGATGGCTTTGTGTAATGACTTAGGCCTGCAAGTACTAGAAGATTGTGCTCATACTATGGGTGGTTCATGGGGTGATAAAAAGTCTGGTAATTTTGGTCAAGTTGCAGCGTTTAGCCTACAAACCTATAAACACCTGAATACTGGTGAGGGTGGTCTAGTGGTCACAGATGATGCAGAAATTGCGGCGCGCCTGATTATGCATTCGGGGTCTTATATGCTTTATGAGCGTCACGGTGCAGCACCATCACCTGAGGTGTTTGAAAATATACGTTTAATCAGCGCCAATATGTCTGGCCGTATGGACAACATACGTGCGGCTATAGGTTTAGCCCAATTGCCAGGGTTGGATAAAAACTGTCAACGCTGGAACAGCCGTTATGCTATTTTGCATAGCACCATTGCAGCGATTGAGGGGCTGAATATACCTGTGAGAGATGCCAGAGAGTCTTTTGTGGGGAGCTCAATTCAGTTTCGCCCAATAGGCCTAGACCTTGGGCAAATACCTGGCTTTATTGCTGCCTGTGCAGCTCAGGGCGTAGAGCTTAAATGGTTTGGCGATGATAAGCCTAAGGCGTTCACTAGCCGTTATGACAGCTGGCACTACATTGATCCCATGCCTCATTTACCGAATACCCTTAGGGCTTTGGAAAAAACCCTAGATCTGCGAGTACCACTAACATTTAATGACGCAGATTGTCATGTAATTGGTGCTGTCATTGCCCAAGTAACAGCTGAGTTCATGGGGAGATAAACTACCTATCCCGTGAACTCAGGTTAAAGTCTACGCTTTTGGGCGCAGGCCTTTAGGGTCGTAGAAGCCGTACAAGCTGGCTTCAGCAGAGTAGCGCTTAAGAGCAATTTCGATTTCAAACTTTGCTTTTGACAGGCGAATCGGAGACAAGTCTGGAGCGTTTACATAGCCCATACCAATAGCACTGCCTAGGGCATGGCCATACATGCCTGAGGATAGATAACCAACAATTTCATCATTCATGACGATGGGCTCGTTATGGAATAACATTGCTTCAGTATCATCAAGCTTAAACTGCACCAACCTGCGGGTAGATTTTTTAGATTGAAGCTGTTCTTTAAAGCCATTAATACCTATAAAGTCACCCGCTTCTGGCTTGGCGGCCCACTGAAGGCCAGCATCAAATAGGGTGTCTTCTGGGCCTACATCATGGCCCCAATGCACAAAACCTTTTTCCATACGGGCACTATTAACGGCATGCATGCCAACATTGCGTATGCCAAATGCCTTACCCGCTTCAAATAACGCACGGTATACAGTGGCGGTGTGCTGAGCAGGAATAAACAACTCCCACCCCAGTTCGCCAACGTAGCTCAAACGCTGCACCCACATGCGTACCCCAGCCACTTCCATGACTTTACCCGAAGCAAATGGGAAAGCTTCATTACTTAAATCTGTGTCTGTAACTTTAGACAACACCTCGCGTGCGTGAGGGCCTTGAAGAGCCATGGCGCCAAAATTCATACTAATGTCTTGCAACAATACATCGTCGATTAGGCGATGGTTCAGGTGCCACCAATCCCTTGAGTGGGAGCTAATGCCCGTAATCACCCAATACGTTGTTTCACCAGTGCGCGCAACAGTTAGATCGGCTTCGATGCCGCCGCGAGCATTAAGAAAGTGGGTGTACACCACTTTACCCACGGGAATATCGATATTGCCGGCGCAAATGTACTGTAAGTTTTTGCCAGCTGCAGGGCCTGTGACTTCAAACTTACCAAATGATGACATATCGTAAATGCCAACACTTTCACGCAATGCCATATGCTCTTGTTTGGTGTTGTTAAACCAATTTGGTTTTTGGTAGCTGTACTGGTACTTTGCTTCTTGGCCTGGGTCGGCAAACCAATTGGCGCGCTCATAGCCACACACTTCACCAAAGCAGGCGCCTGCCGCTGTAAGTTCTTGGTGCAAGGGTGAATGAATTTGGTCACGTGCTGTTTGGTATTGGTAAAAAGGCCAATGCATTGCATAACTATGACCTAAGGCCTCAGGGATACGTTCAGATACATATTCGTCATGTTGTTGGGCAGGGTGATGGCGGCGTAAATCACACTCGCTTACGTCACCCGACGGAAAGCCATCAATCATCCAGTCAGCCATGATTTTACCCACGCCGCCACCAGCACCAATGCCTTTGGAGTTCATGCCTGCGGCTATAAAGAGTTTGTCTATTTGCGGAGTAGGGCCAAGCAAGTGAAGGTTGTCGTTAGTGAAACTTTCTGGGCCATTAAACCAAGTACGTATTCCTGTTTCTTGCAACTGTGGAAAGGTTTCCATGCCATTTAAAAGATAGGGTTCTACGTGATCTTGGTCTAAGGGAAACTGTCCAAAACAAAAGTCATCAGCTATTTTGTCCATAGGGAGTCCAATAGCGTTGTCTTCGAACCAGCCAACTAACATTTTTCCAGCGTCTTCTTTAAAATATAGGCCACGATCAAAGTCACGCAATACGGGACGCTGTGTCAGTCCTTCCATCTCTTCTGTAACGATGTAGGAATGTTCACAGGCATATAAAGGTAGTTGCACACCAACTGTTTTAGCAAGGTCTCGAGTCCACATGCCACCACATAAAATCACCTGATCAACTTCCATGGTGCCTTTGTCAGTGCGAATTCCGGTAATGACGTTGTCTTTGGTGAGCAGTTCTTCCATTACCGTATTTTCAAAAATCTCCACGCCCTTCATCTTGGCACCCTTGGCTAATGCCATGGTGGTGTCGATGGGGTTGGTTTGGCCGTCACCAGGGGTGTAAAGCGCACCTATAATCCCTTCGGTATTAATACCAGGGTAAAGCTCTGCTAAGCGGTTATTGTCGATCATTTCTGATTCCACACCAAACACTTTACAAATAGACGAGGTGCGTTTAATTTCTTCTAAACGCGCTTCTGTTCGCGCTAAGGAGATACTACCAATACGTTTGTAACCAGTGGCTTGGCCAGTCTCTTCTTCTAAACTGGCATACAGCTCATGGCTGTACTTGGCTAGGTTGGTAAGGGTAGGTGTGGCCCATGCAAGGCTTATTAGGCCTGCAGCGTGCCATGTGGTGCCACTAGTAAGCTGTTTACGCTCTATCAGCACTACGTCCTTAATACCTCGCTTGGCTAGGTGGTAGGCAAC
>DCAT01000152.1 GCA_002312935.1 Oceanospirillaceae bacterium UBA1126
GTAGGGTTGTTAATAGGGCGTGGGCTTATTGGTATTGGTGTGTCAGCCTGTTTAATGGCTGCATTTACCGCTTATGCCAACCTTTTGCCTTTAGAAAAACTGCCTTTAGTAAACGGTTTGCAATTAATGGCTGGTGGCTTAGGCGTGATCTCGGCGTCAACGCCTGTGCAATGGTTTTTAACTTGGGGTGATTGGAGGCTGCTATTTCAGGGTATGGCAGTGGCCTCTGTTTTGGCCAGCGTGCTGGTTTATACCCTGGTGCCTAAGTATGAAATCAGTTCTAACGGGCAGGGTTTAAAGCAGCAACTAGCAGAGCTATGGCAGGTGGTTAAAAGCCCTAGCTTCTACCAAATGGCGCCCATATCAGTAGCAACCCAGGGTGTTTTTGGCGCTTTTGTTGGCTTGTGGTCTGGGTACTGGTTGAGAGACTATTTAGCATTATCTAACACAGAATCGGCGCAGATTATTCTTACCATGGCTGTTTCTATGACTGCCGGGTTTGTGGTTTTAGGCTGGCTTGCAGCAAGCCTACAGCGCTTTGGTGTGAATGCTTATGTGGTCAGCGTTTCAGGCATGTTAGTTTACATGCTAAGCCAATGGGTAATTATTAATGAATGGAGCCAGTGGCATCATTTATGGTGGGGGCTAAGTGGCTTTTTTGGTACTTCTGGGGTGCTTATGTATGCTTATTTGTCTCAATCTGTCCCTAAAGATTTAGTAGGGCGCACTAACACCAGCCTAAACCTGTGTGTATTTGTTGTGGCTTTTTTGTGCCAGTGGGGCCTAGGTATAGTGATTAACTTATGGCCTGCAGATGCCATGGGTGTATACCCACAAACAGCCTATGCCACTGCATGGTTTTGGGCATTAGGGTTGCAGGTATTAGCTTTAATGTGGTTTGTTTATAACGCCATCTTTCGCAAGCTGCGCTAACTGCGCAGCAGACAAACCCAATAACTCACTTAACACCTGGTGATTATGGCTACCTAGTGCTGGCCCGGGCCAGCGTGTCGCACCTGGAGTTTTGTTGAGCTTTGGCAAAATAGCGGGAATTTTTAATGCTTCGCCATTAACGTGCACGCTTTCGAATAACCCGCGGGCATTAAAGTGCTCATCATTAACCATGTCTTCTACGTTATAAATGGGCCCGCCTGGCACCTTGTTAATATCAAGAATATGTAAAATGTAGCTAGAATCATTTTTTGCACACCAAGCGCTCAGTGCCTGGTCTATTTTGGCTTCATGTTCTACGCGGCCTGCATTAAATGACAGTGCCGGGTCTTGAGCCATTTCTGGGTAGCCAGCTGCGGTCATTAATCGCTGAAATATAGAGTCTCCATTACCTCCAATCACTACATACTTGCCGTCTAAACAGCGGTAGGTGTTGGTGGGCACAATGCCAGTAACAGTGCTGCCAGAAGGTTGCCGAATAACATTGGCACCATCGTATTCTGGGATGACCGCTTCCATTAAATTAAACATCGATTCGTACAAGGCCACGTCTACTACTTGGCCTGTGCCGCTGTTTTTTTGTTCAAGCAGCGCTAAACAGATACCCAGTGCAGCATGAATGCCCGAAATGGTGTCGCCAATACTTAGGTTAGGCCTCACTGGTGTTTGTTCTGGGTGACCGTTTACATAGCGAAAACCACTAATGCCTTCACACACTGAGGCAAAGCCAGGTTTGCTGGCATAGGGGCCTGTTTGGCCATAGCCAGAGATGCGAGCATAAACCAGCTTTGGGTTTGATTGGTTAAATTCATCAGGCCCAATGCCCCAGTTTTCTACCACCCCCGGACGAAAGTTTTCAATCACAATGTCGGCAGAGTTAATCAGTTGTTTAACTAAGGCAATGCCCGCTTTTGTTTTTAGATCTATAGTGACTGATTTTTTATTTCTAGCTAATGAATACCACCACAAAGAGGTGCCATCTTTCATTTGCCGCCAATTTCGTATGGGGTCACCGCCATGTGGAGATTCAATTTTGATGACTTCAGCGCCAAAATAACCCAGCATACAGCCTGCAAAGGGGCCTGCAAGTAACTGCCCTAGTTCAATGACCCGATAGCCTGATAAAGGCCCATTAGAATCCATAACTAGGCCTCATTTATTTCTTCTAATAGTTGCTGGCACCAGGCATTAACGCGCTGGTCTGTGAGTTCATGTTGGCCGTCTTCGTCTACAGCTAAGCCTATAAATTGGCTACCATCAGCAGTAGCGGCTTTAGACACTTCGAACTCGTAGCCAGCAGTTGGCCAGTAGCCAATGGCAGTAGCGCCAAGGCCAAGGCATTTGTCATGTAATAGCCCCATAGCGTCTTGGTACCATTCGGGGTATCCCACTTGGTCACCACAGCCAAAAAAAGCCACTTGAATGCCTGTTAGATCTAATGCGTCTATCTCGTCCCAAATATCTTCCCAATCAGCTTGGAGCTCGCCATAGTCCCAAGTTGGAATGCCGCAAATAACGGTGTCGTACTCTAGCATTAGGCTTACAGAATCATCCGCTACGTTGTAGATGTCAACTTTATCAGAACCTAAGATGTCACGAATTTGGTCGGCAATGTCTTCTGTGTTGCCTGTAGTAGAACCAAAAAATAGTGCAATTGCCATGGTATAAATCTCAAAATAGCTATGAAGCTAAGTATAGGTGTAAATGAATGTATAAATGTAAGTGTATTAAAAAAAACCTAGGAACTATTCTGAATTCTAAGCCATTTACTTGGCAGGTTGAATAGCTGTAGGTAAGGTGACATTGCTTTCCACAATATTAGTGGCGATTTTATGGCCTGGGGTAACTCAGGCCATTTTTTATGTCTAAAAAGTACAATTTGCTGCGGTGGCTTGAACGCTACATTAAATACTTATAATGGGCTTTGCCTTAGCGTTAAGCCAAGTGATTGGATTAGCTTTAGTGGCGTTAACTTGTTACGAATTGTGCTGCACCTTTACAAACGCCAACTGCAAACAGTGTTCTGCTATGTCCCTTTGTTTTAATATGCGTAAGGCAAGCGTATTCAGTATTAATGGAAAATCTCCAAAACTATCTAGCAAGGTTAACATTGAGTTTAAAATTCAATACCGCGCTGAGCTTTAATACCATTTCTAAATGCGTGCTTAATGTCTTTCACTTCGCTCACAGTATCGCAGGCGGCAATTAACCCTTCTGGCGCACCCCGCCCTGTAACAACCAGGTTCATGTTAGCTGGACGTTCAAGTATGGCTTGGGTCACCTTCTCTAGGTCTAACCAGCCTTGGGTGAACATGTAGGTGAGTTCATCTAACATTAAAAAATCAATGGTAGGGTCGGCTAATAATGATGCAGCCAAGCTCCAAGCCTTTTCAGCCGCTGCTTTATCTTTTTCTAGGTTCTGGGTTTCCCAAGTAAAGCCAGCACCCATAGCGTGGTAGGAAACCAAAGGCAGTTGGCTAAAAAATAGCTCCTCACCACATTCCCACTCTCCCTTAATAAACTGCACTACGGCGCAATTATGGCCATAGCCTAAACTACGTGCCAGCATGCCAAAGGCAGAGCTGCTTTTGCCTTTACCATTACCAGTAAGCAGTACAGATACGCCTTGTTCTTTATCAGCTTGAGCAATTTTTTTGTCGATTTGCTCTTTAACTTTGCTCATGCGTTGCTGATGTTTTTCGCTATTAACAGGTTTTTTCAAAGTGATTCTCCTTAATGTATGCCGCAGTTTACCCATAGGTGCACGGGCGGACAAGGCGTAAATTGTAAGATGGATTTAACAGGGTCGCTTTTAAGTATTAAAGGCTAAAGGATCACTATAAACTGTGGCACATATTAATGACTTAAATTTCACGGATTCCAGCCATGACGTCTCCCGTAGCATTGCGACAGCTGTTTTTAGGTGGTGCTCGATCAGGCAAAAGCGGCCTAGCCGAGCAAGCCGCCATAAACAGTGGCTTAGAGGTGATTTATGTGGCTACTGCACAAGTGAGCCATAGTGATGAACAAGGCAGCATGGCTCAAAGAGTGGCTATTCATAAACAACGTAGGCCCAGTCATTGGCGCTTAGTTGAAGAGCCACTGGCACTAAGTCAAACCCTGCTGGAGCTAGATCAACGGCCTTGTTGTGTACTGGTAGATTGCCTAACACTATGGCTTAGTAACCATCTCTGTGGCCCGTCTGGCGGCCTCGATGTGGCCCTGGAACAGCTAGTAACTCAGGTGAGCAATACCCGCCACCACCTTATTTTGGTCAGTAACGAAGTGGGTTCTGGTATTGTGCCTATGGGTGAACTAAGCCGCCAATTTCAAGATTATTCCGGGCTGATGAATCAGCGCCTAGCACAGGTCTGCGATGAGGTAACTTTGGCTGTCGCCGGGTTGCCATTAAATTTAAAAACTAAACCCTCACATTAACTAGAAGCAATACACACTATGACTCTTGATTGGATTTATAACCCACTAGCCGCCCTTAATAGCCACGCCAAAGAACAAGGCCTAGACCGCCAAGGGCAGCTTACCAAGCCGCCAGGCTCTTTAGGCAGTTTAGAAGCCATGGCAGTGCGTTTATGCGCTATGCAGGGGGTTAACAAGCCCAGTGTAGATAAAGCTCAAGTGGTTGTTTTTGCTGGTGACCATGGTGTAGCAGCAGAGGGGGTGTCTGCTTTTCCACAGGTAGTTACTGCAGAAATGGTAAAGAATTTTTCCCGAGGAGGGGCTGCTATCTGTGCTTTAGCACGGCAAAATAATGCCCAATTTGAAGTGGTAAATTTAGGCACAGTGGTGAATTTGCCAGCCATGGAACATGTAATAGACAGTACTATTATGGAGGGCACCTCTAATTTTTCTGAGCAAGCTGCAATGACACACGTGCAGCTTAGCCAAGCAATGGCGGCTGGCAGGGCTGCAGTAGATCGAGCAGAGGCCAAAAATGTTACGCTGTTTATTGGCGGCGACATGGGCATTGCCAATACCTCAGCAGCCACTGCTTTGGCAGTGTGGGCTACAAAGCAGAGTGTGGCAAGTTTGGTAGGCCCAGGCACAGGTTTAGATGCACAAGGCGTATCTCACAAAGGCCAGGTAATAGAAGCGGCATTGGCAAAACATGCTGCAGCCATGACAAGCCCAGAGGACGCATTGCGTTATGTGGGTGGTCTAGAAATTGCTGCTTTAACAGGTGCATACATCCGTGCAGCACAAGTGGGTATAGCCATTTTAGTGGATGGGTTTATTACGACTTCGGCAGCTATTATGGCGGCTAAAATACAACCTCAGATCGCTGATTGGATGTTCTTCGCTCATGCCTCGGCAGAGCCAGGCCACCAAACTATGATGGCCTCATTAGGCGCAGACACTATTCTAGATTTAGGCATGCGGCTAGGCGAGGGTAGTGGCGCTGGTGTGGCCTTGTCTATACTCAAGAGTGCCTGTGTCACTCATAACGAAATGGCTACCTTTGCAGAAGCTTCAGTTTCTGAAAAGTCGGCTTAACTAGGGCAGACCTGTTATGCAAATTAGTTTGTTGCGCCATGGTAAAACCACTGAAGACGGTATTTACCGTGGCCACACAGACGTGGCCTTAACCGACCGCGGCTTAG
>DCAT01000194.1:0-406 GCA_002312935.1 Oceanospirillaceae bacterium UBA1126
GCCTTTATAGCACCGGCTAAAAAGCATTTGCCTACCTTACTACCACATCAGCTAGATGATCTGGTGAGACGAATCTATGGCGCCTCCATTCGTTATACGACCCGTAATTTGGTGCTGTGGCAACTACATACCACGGTAAGACCGAGCGAAGCAGCCGCCGCGGAATAGGCAGAAATTGATTTTACGGAAAAGCTTTGGACTATCCCTGCGTTACGGATGAAAAAGAAGCGCCAGCATATGTGGGACGTAATTTTTGCCGTATTTTCTACTGCGATGTTTGGCTCTTGGATTGTATATTTCTTTAAAAACAAGCGTCTATTATTGGTAGCCCCTACCGTCCTTGGTGTGACCACCGATTGGTCTGAGAATTTTCTTGAATTATTGATGTTAGAAACCTATTCAAATT
>DCAT01000194.1:746-24946 GCA_002312935.1 Oceanospirillaceae bacterium UBA1126
TATTCAAATTGACAATGGCAGGTCTGACTTATTTGATCATCCTTGTTGGAATAATACTTCTAATAAAAACATTTATAACAAGACCTAAGCGAGTTTAAAAACTAATTTAACCAGCCTCATATTTATGCATACCATCAACCGTATTAGTCAGGAGCGTGTTTGGACTGATGAGACCTTGGGTGGCCAGACACGGCTAAAGGTTGATTATCCTGACTAGTGTTGAGTGTGTTGGATTGTGCTGGCTGAGCCTCTAAGGCATTGCTACAATCACAATAACCCCACACCTGAAAGCACCCTCAAAAGTGCTTCTGCAAGCTCCAGAGAGGCCCTGTTAGCAACGCTGGCATACCAGCCTAAGATGTGCATTACGCGCATGTATTAGGCCATAAACCAAGCCATGGCATACTCAGCCTCTAAATCATCTGCCTTGCCGAGTATGGATGCTTTGGTCAACCCTTGGGGTTCGATACAGCCTATGACATAACCTTTAGTAGCATCGTGTAGGCTGGTAATGAGATGTTCTATGTGATCAATATAGTGGCTCTGAGTCACCACCAAAAAGCTAAGTTTGGAACACAGCTGCAAATGGCAGACACGTAACTTTACTGGCTCTATATTGAGCGCTGCAGCGGCCATGCGCTGATATTGGAGTTGCAAGGTCGCTAGATTGGTGCTCACCTCAAACAGATCTGCAGGGCAGTGCAGCCAGCTGCACAGCCGATTGGGAATGCCCACACTAACATGCAGGGATGCATTGCCTAAAAGGGGCACAATTTGTGCAATAAAATCTTGCCACGCAGTATGTGCTTTTAAAGAGGTGTTAAGCGAAGTTGAAGGTAGGCGTAATGACAAATGCCACTGACCTAAAACCCTTTGCCGCCCTGCCTCATGAGTATTTTTAGCACAGCCTAATAGCACTATTCGCAGCTTATCAACCTGCCAATCAATCCCTAATATAAGGGGTTTTACCCGGCGCCTAACAAAGTGCTGTAACATTAAACCCATCCTTGGGTGGCGAAACTTAATAGATCTTATATACTTTCGCTTCTGCCGTTTTGTTTATTCCCATCGCTGCCTAGAGTTAAAGCATAGCATGTCATTAATACGCCGCCTGTTTAAATGGGTTTTTATACTAGGAATCATTGGTACGCTTACCATTGCAGCGGTGACCTGGTTTTACCTTATGCCTCGGTTACCCGATGTAAATAGCCTAAGAGATTACCACCTACAAACGCCCCTAAGAGTGATGAGCCGTGATGGCAAACTTATTTCAGAGTTTGGTGAGCAGCGCCGTATTCCTTTGCGCATAGACCAAGTGCCTCAGCATTACATTGACGCATTGTTGTCTGCTGAAGATGAAAACTTTTATAGTCATTACGGCGTTGATCCCAAAGGTCTCTTAAGAGCAGCCGTTAGAATGGTGCAAGCCGGCGGAAGAATTCAAGGTGGTGGCAGCACGATTACCATGCAGGTAGCCCGCAACTACTTATTAACCCTTGATCAGACCTTTATTCGCAAATTTAATGAAATATTATTATCTTTTCAAATTGAGCAAGAGCTCAGCAAAGAACAAATACTGGAAATGTATTTTAACAAAATGTTCATGGGGCACCGATCTTATGGCATAGAGGCTGCATCTAATGTGTATTATGGCCGCTCAATTAGTGAGCTAGGCCTGCCTCAGTTGGCCATGCTTGCTGGGCTCTATAAAGCCCCATCTCGATATAACCCTATTTCTAATCCACAACGCTCTAAAATACGCAGAGACTGGATATTAGGCCGCATGCTGCTGTTAGACTACATTAATGAAGAGCAATACCAGACGGCCATTGCCACCCCTATTACGGCCCGATTTCATAGTTTAAAACCAGAAACATCAGCATCTTATGTTGCAGAAATGGTACGTAGTGAATTATTCAGCTCTTTCCCTATTGAAGACGTTTATACTGGTGGTTATCGGGTTTACACCACTATTGACAGCCGGCTTCAAGACGCTGCTCAGCTGGCAGTACAGAAGGGTCTATTAGCCTACGATAGGCGCCACGGGTATCGTGGTGTAGAAAAAAATCATGGCCCTAATGTCACTGCGGAAGAAGCCGAACGATTACTTAACAGAACCCCTGTACTTGGCCCATTACAGCCTGCAATCGTACGCCAAGTTAACGAAGAGTCGGCAGAATTACTACTACGTTACGGTCAGACTATTAGTATTAACTTTAGCGATATGAGTTGGATTAGGCCAAGAATCTCCATCGATTACTTGGGCAGTGCGCCCAAGACTATTAGCGACATCTTAAGCCCTGGTGACCAAGTTCGCGTGCGCCAAGCCTATGTTGATGCAAACGTGTGGTACCTGTCCCAAGTGCCTGACGCACAGGGGGCGTTAATTGCCCTAGACCCAAAAGACGGCGCCATGATCGCTTTAGTAGGTGGTTTTGAGTATTTGCACAGCAAATTTAATCGAGCAACTCAGGCCCTGCGTCAACCCGGCTCTAACTTTAAGCCTATTATTTATTCTGCAGCCTTGGAACAAAAGTTTACCGCTGCCACCTTAATTAACGATGCCCCTGTGGTGTTTAATGACGCTAGCCTAGAAGACTCATGGCGCCCAGAAAACTACAGTGGTAAATTCTTTGGTCCCACACGTTTGCGCAAAGCACTGTATAAATCTCGTAACTTAGTCTCTATACGGATTTTACGGGAAATTGGCATTAAATCAGCCATCGATTATGCTACCCGCTTTGGTTTTAAGCCTGAGCAGCTGCCACGCAATTTATCCCTTGCTTTGGGCAGTGCAAGCGTACCTCCCATCGATGTAGCTACAGCCTATGCAACCTTCGCCAACACGGGCTATCAAGTTCAGCCCTATTTTATAGAGAGGATTGAAGACAGCTTTGGGCGAGTGCTGTTCCAAGCTGAGCCCACCACCGTATGCCATAACTGCGACTATGTAAGGCTCAGCGATAAAGTGGACCTAAGTCCACCTAGTGTGGTGGCAACAACAAAAATCACTACCGGTGCCATCGTTGCGTTAAATGAGGCCTTAGATCAAGAGGATGCTCAGCAAAACATCCTGTCGGTGGCGCCAGATCGACCTATTACTCATTTGCCAATCGCTCCACGCATTATGGACGAGCGGGTTAATTATATTATGCATACTATTCTTCAAGACGTGGTGAAAAAAGGCACAGCGCGCAGAGCTCAAAAATTGCAACGTAATGATTTAGCGGGGAAAACAGGCACTACTAACGACCAAAAAGACGCCTGGTTTTCTGGCTATGTAGACTCTATGGTAGCCACAACCTGGGTAGGCTTCGACCAGCCCAAAACCTTGGGTAGGAATGAATTTGGTAGCACGGCAGCGCTGCCTATTTGGATCGACTTTATGGAAATAGCCCTAAAGGATGTGCCTCAAACACAACGGCGGCAACCAGACAAAATGGTCACCATTAAAATCGACGAGGCCACTGGCGCATTGGCTCGGCCAGGCGACCCCTCCGCAGTAGAAGAAATTTTCCGTGCAGAACGTACTCCTGAGCAAATGGCATTGCCTAAAGGCAGCCGCTCTAGCAATGGCATTAACGAAGAAGAAACTAGGCCCGAGCAGGTGTTCTAGTTGCTGTTCAGTACTGGGGTTTGCTCAAGCATATGTAAGTGAGAAATACTCATAACACCCGCATGGAAACCTTTTTTGAGCTGCTTTTTAGTTAACTTACGCCAAGCGAGCCAACCCCTAACAGTAATAGTTTGCCCAACCCATCGCTGCATTTGCTTGGGTGTATCGGCGTTAAAGCCCGGTGCTGCAAGGAGGTACTTGGGAATCCTCACTGCCACTTGCCCTCCAAGGCCTATGTACCAGGAGTGTTGGCTGTCACTAACATCGTTCACTTCGCCAGCCATACGCATAAACCCACCTTGGTTAGACTTAAGCAAGGCAGCTGCATGAACACGCGATATAGGGGCTTGCCATATACCCAGACCATGTCTGCGGGCTACTTCTTCTCGCTGCCACAAGCAATTCTCTGCGCCTTGCTCATTCATACTAATTACATAGGCTAAGCCTTGGCCGACTAAAAAGCTGTCCACACTCACTCCAGAGCCATCATAAAGCTTTACCAGCCAACGCCCATAGTGGTCTTTAATGTTGGGAAGCAGTTGTAGGTAAATGGATTTTTGTTGCTGTAATTTTTCATTGAGTTGAGTTTTAGCCTGCTGCGCGTAGGCCTGCTCTGGGCGCCCCTTATTGGCCATTTCTGTGGTATTGATTTGCCCCAAACGTAGCCGATGTCCATTAGCTAAACTTAGGCTGTCACCATCCTGAACGAACCAGCTTTTCACTTTATACGTTTGACCAACTATCGGATTACCAGACCACTCATTGGCTTTTTCCATTGCTGCCTCAGTCAAAGCGGAGCATTGAGCGTAAATACGGGGACTAATAAATAGTAATAAGGCGATGGACAACACTAGCGGTATTCGTAGGCTATATTTTATTGGCTTCATATTCATATTTACTTAATTGTTACCTTAGACTGACTGGTTAACTCGATAGGTTGTGCGCCACTAACCCATCGTACTCTGTAATATATAAATACAGCATAGCCTATTTATATGAATCAGCCATGTTAGGTCTTTATGTTTATAGTGGAACTGGTATTTTAACCATTAGATTTTTATTAATAACGCCATATAGCGGCACAATCATTACATGTTTTTACATTTGGGGTTCTAACTTAGCCTTTAGTTTTGTGGCCTTAAGTGGTTAAATTATGGCCACAGTGAATAAGCTGCCCGAACTCCGTGAGTAGTAAGCCACCAAAGGCTCAAGAAAACCACCTTTGAGGGTTAATTTGTTTATTCACGTTTTTTTATATTTTGGGATCATTTTATGTTGCTTTTAGAAAGCGAAAAATCAAGGGTAATAGAAATGGCTTGGGAGGATCGCACACCCTTTGAAGCGATAGAAAAACAATTTAGCTTAAATGAGACAGCAGTTATTAAATTTATGCGCCGTAGTTTAAAACCCAGAAGCTTTAAACTGTGGCGTGAAAGAGTGAATGGGCGCTCAACTAAGCATGTAAAACTCCGCAGCAGCGACGTGACTAGAAGCCATTGCCCAACGCAATACAAGCAACGTTAACCAAGCTGTGCACCCGGCCCTTAGGCTTTAGTCAGTGCAGCTTAGAATAACAAAAATACTAAATAAGGCATACACAATGACCACCAGAGCAATTCTATTTGGTTCCATAGGCACTCTTGTCGAAACATCAGAGCTCCAGCGGCTTGCATTTAATCAAGCTTTTTCTGAGGCTGGGCTAGACTGGAACTGGAGTGCTGATGCATACCAACGCTTGCTAGCAAAGTCTGGAGGCCGTGGGAGAATTCAGGACTTTGCAAAGCAACATGACATTAAGGTGGATGCACAGCAGCTCCATCAGCGTAAAACTGAAATTTTTGATGCTATGATGACCAAGGATGGCCTACTTTTGCGCCCAGGCGTAGCTGATGTAATTCACTATGCTTTGGATAATAATGTGCTTTTGGCATTTGTAACAAGCACATCTGAGGCCAACGTCGATGCTATTTTTTCTGCTCTTGGGGATCAAGTTAAGCGTAAAGACTTTAGCTTCGTGGGCAACGACTTAATGGTTTCTAAGGCCAAACCAAGCCCTGATATATATCACAAAGCGTTATCAGATCTCCACTTAGACTCACAAGACTGTATCGCTATAGAAGACACATCCGCTAGCATGAGTGCGGCTTTAGCTGCGGGTATAAGGTGTGTTGGTTTCCCAGGTGCGTTTGCTGGGGACAATGACTTTACTGGGGCACTAGTTGTCACAGATATCCTGTCCCCCGCACAGTTAAGTACCTAGGGCGCCAGCATTGAATAGCTTGGGTGATTAAGGAGCAGGTTATGCGAGTAGCGGTAAAAGAGACCAGCCAGTACCCTTGGTTTATAAGGCCTTTCTTTTGGAAACAAAAAAGAAAATACGGTGTAGTACTTCAGCCAGGGTTAGTGTGGGCAAGAGTGCCCAAGTTATTTGCATCGGTAGCCATTTTGTATGGCGCTCTAGATCGAAAAAGTTCACCCGTGGATCCTGTCTTGCGCTCACTAGTAACGGTACGAGTGTCACAGATCAATTGGTGTCATTTTTGCGTTGATATCAACGCCTCCACCTTAGCTAAGCGAGCAGGATCCTTGGAAAAAGCCGAGCAGGTTGCACAGTGGAAAGACAGCCAACTCTTTAGTGAGAAAGAGCGGGTAGTGCTTGAATATACTGAAGCGGTCACCTTTTCAGATCAGCAGGTAACAGAAGAGCTAATGCTGCAGTTAAAGTGCTTCTTTGATGATGATGGTGTGGTGGAGTTAACTGGGCTTATTGCCTTCCAAAATTTATCAAGCAAGTTTAATAGTGCACTAGATGTCCCAGCACAGGGCTTTTGTAAACTGCCGTTTGATCCCATCAGCGACAGCCAAGTATAGCCGTGCCAGTGAGCTATGGCACTGGAATTGTGTTGAAAAAACTCTAAACTCTTGCTCTGTTGTTATTAAACATTAATCACTAAAAACTCTTTACTGAAGGACTATAGTCTATAAAAAGACTCCATCCCAATTAATATAGGACTTATTTTAGACATTATGCTTATTTTTGATGCAATCAAATATCTGATTTATGTTTTGTTCATTCTAGCTTTTTTGATCTTTATTTTTATGAGTGCTTCTCCTGTTTTTGGTGCACCACCAAACAAAGATAGTAGAAAACTTATTGAAAGTTCAAAAAACTTTGTTGCTGGCAAGTTTGTTAACTTAAAGTCAGACTACAAAAATGTAACATCACGTTCAGGTTCTTCTGATAAGAGCGCAACATTAATGGATTGGATATTTCCTCCAAAAGACAAAAATCCTACAGGGCCTCTTCCAACAGCTCAGTTTGAGAGTGATTATTTAACTGAAGACACGTTTGTTTGGCTAGGCCACTCTACATTACTTATGAATACTGGCGGTTTAATCGTCATCACTGATCCTGTATTCAATAGAGCCTCTCCAGTGCCTATCTTTGGGAAACCTTTTGCCTATAAAAACCCAATTAATATTGATGACTTGCCAAAAGTGAATGTTGTCATAATTTCTCATGATCATTATGACCATCTTGATTCTAAGGCAATCAAAGATCTCTCAAATAAGGTCGATCATTTTTTTGTACCTCTAGGGGTTAAGGCTCACCTAAAGCGTTGGGGAGTGGATGCAAGTAAGGTTAGCGAACTGGATTGGCATGATAGTGAAGACTATAAAAATGTTAGATTTACATTAACTCCTGCTCAACACTTTAGCGGCAGAAGTTTGATCAATGGAAACTCTACTCTCTGGGGCTCATGGATCGTTTCATCTGAAACATTAAAAGCTTATTTTAGTGGGGATGGTGGATATTCAGAAACATTCAAACAGATAGGCGATCAATATGGGCCGTTCGATGTCGCCTTTATTGAAAATGGTGCCTACAATAAAGCTTGGTCAAAAGTTCATATGTTTCCTCATGAAACAGCTCAGGCTAGTATTGATTTAAAAGCCAAAGTGCTTTTCCCGATACATTGGTCTAAATTTGACTTATCAATACATGCTTGGGACGAACCCATTATTCGTATCACTGAAGAAGCAGATAAACGAGGTATTAGTATTGCAACTCCCATGATTGGTGAGGTATTTGAGTTAACTAATTTACCAGACACCCGCTGGTGGGAAGAGCTTCGAAATTAAAGTTTAAACAAACGCCATGTTATCTGTGGTGCTAAGTAAAATGGCTCCTAAAGGTGGTTTCTAAAATTATAGGGTGCGAACCGAGACTCCGACACTCACGTGCCGCCGCAGCCGAACCTAAATCTAGCACACCTATTAATTCCAACGCCCCGCAAGCCGAAACCCTTGCTTATAGCCCAAGCCACTGGCTACAATAGCGATTCGACATCCTCTATATCACTGTTTACAGGAACACCCATGAGCAAAACCACTGAGACCACAACTAACCAACAATGGGGAGGCCGTTTTAGTGAGCCTACCGATGCCTTTGTGGCCCGCTTTACCGCCTCTGTGGATTTTGATCAGCGGATGTACCGCCAAGATATTCAAGGTTCTGTAGCACACGCCAAAATGCTGTGCTATGTAGGGGTGTTAAGTGCTGATGAACGGGATGACATTCTACGTGGGTTAGAAGAAATTCGTATTGAAATAGAAAGGGGGGACTTTACTTGGTCTGTGGCCCTAGAAGACGTTCATATGAACATTGAAGCAGCCCTTACTGCAAAAATTGGCATGGCTGGTAAAAAGCTACATACTGGGCGCTCTAGGAATGATCAGGTGGCAACAGACATACGCCTGTACTTACGCGACGAAATAGACCTCATTTTAAATGAAATTAGCCGTTTACAGATGGGATTTATCACCCAAGCCAAGGCTGAGAACGCCACTATTATGCCAGGGTTCACTCACCTTCAAACGGCACAACCCGTCACTTTTGGTCACCATATTCTGGCTTGGAATGAAATGCTACAGCGCGACTACGAGCGCTTACAAGACCTGCGCAAACGCCTTAACATTTCTCCTTTAGGTGCTGCAGCTCTGGCCGGCACTAGTTACCCTATTGACCGGCACATGACCAGTAAGTTACTCGGTTTCGATCGGCCCTCAGAGAATTCTTTAGACTCAGTCAGCGATCGTGACTTTGCCATTGAGTTTTGCGCTGCTGCAAGCCTAATTTTAATGCACTTGTCTCGCGCCTCAGAAGAACTCATATTGTGGACGTCGATACAGTTCGACTTTATTGACCTGCCAGACCGCTTTTGCACTGGCTCGTCGATTATGCCACAGAAGAAAAACCCTGATGTGCCAGAGCTTGTGCGCGGTAAAACTGGCCGTGTAAACGGTCATCTAATTTGCCTATTAACGTTGATGAAAGGCCAGCCTCTAACTTACAACAAAGACAACCAAGAGGACAAAGAACCTCTATTTGACACCATTGACACGGTAAAAGGCTGCCTAAGAGCCTATGCAGACATGGTGCCAGCTTTGGTACCTAAGCGTGAACAAATGCGCGCAGCCGCACTAAAAGGCTTTGCCACTGCCACAGATTTGGCAGATTATTTGGTGGGTAAAGGCTTAGCCTTTCGTGATGCACACGAAGTAGTCGGTAAATCAGTAGCTTATGGTATTGCCACCGGCAAAGACTTAAGCGAAATGAGTTTGTCTGAATTACAAGGATTTAGTGACTTAATCACTGACAACGTCTTTGATGTGCTCACTTTGGAAGGCTCAGTCAGTGCCCGAGACCACATAGGTGGCACGGCACCAAAGCAAGTATTGGCAGCGGCACAAAGAGCCTTTGAATTAGTGTCTGGACGCTAGTCTAGTAGCTGATCTAACACACTGCAGTCTAGAGTCTCATCAGCCTGCTGCTGCAGTGCTAAGGTTAAACACTGGCCAAACGTTTGCTCGTGGTCTGTAGTTAACAACCAGATGTTTTGTACTCGCTCAAAGTGCAATCCCCCAGCCAAACAAGCCAACCAAATTTGTTGCAACGGGGGCTGTCGACTCAATATTACCTGGCTTCTGTTCTCGCAGGTGATCGTTAATAAACCACTGCTGTTGACAAAATCTATGTCACTTTGGGCTTCGTCTAGTATTTCTTCCACCTGCAAAAACAAGTTATCTACTCGCTCATGGAACAGTGCTTCACTCATAATATTCTCTTAGGCTGGGGATGTAGGGTAAATATGCCCTCAAAGTATAGCATTGCTTTCGTCTTAGCTAGTGCGCAAACTAGAATCAAGGGTATAATCTTTAGCATATTACAGCTATGTTAACTGAGAGCGTTATTACGTGAAAAAATTTATGTGTATGCTTACACTAAGCTTGGCTATAGCCAGTTGTGGCCAAGCGGGTAGCTTGTATATTCCTGACACTGTGCAATCTGATGCGCAAACTAGCAATTATTGAGTTTGAGAATGGATAACTTTGAATACCGCGGCGAAAAACTACACGCCGAAGACCTAGACCTAAACCAGATTGCAGAACAGTTTGGCACCCCTACTTATGTGTATTCTAGAGATACGTTAGAACGCAATTATGTGGCCTATAGCCAAGCCCTTGAAGGTTGTGAGCATTTAGTTTGTTACGCAGTAAAAGCCAATAGTAACATTGCTGTATTAAATGTTTTAGCTCAGCTTGGTGCCGGTTTTGATATTGTTTCTGTGGGTGAGCTAGAGCGTGTTCTTGTTGCCGGTGCAGACCCTAAGCGCATTGTGTTTTCAGGTGTTGGCAAGCAAACCCACGAAATGCAACGCGCCTTAGAAGTAGGTGTGCACTGCTTCAATGTAGAATCTGAAGCTGAATTAGAGCGCTTACAAAATGTGGCTGCAGGGATGAACTGTATCGCCCCTGTGTCGCTGCGCATTAACCCTGACGTAGATGCTAAAACCCACCCTTATATTTCCACCGGCTTAAAAGAAAATAAATTTGGCATTGGCATTGATCAGGCCCCTGCTGCTTATGCTCAAGCCGCCGCCATGACCCATATCAAGGTAATTGGCGTGGATTGCCACATCGGCTCTCAGCTCACCTCTATTGATCCTTATCTTGATGCTATGGATCGCTTGTTTGGGTTAATTGATACCATTGCAGCACAGGGCATCGCTATTGAGCACTTAGATTTAGGCGGTGGTTTAGGCGTGTGTTATGGCGATGAAGAACCCCCAGCTATAGCTGATTTTATGGCCCGAGTGCGAGCCCACCTTGGTGATCGCAAATTGGCCTTGGTATTTGAACCCGGTCGCTCTATTTGTGCAGATGCTGGCGTTTTACTTACCCGTGTAGAATACATCAAGAATAACCAAGACAAGTATTTTGCTATTGTTGACGCCGCGATGAATGACCTTATTCGCCCAGCCCTTTACAGCGCCTGGCAGGACATTATTCCGGTTAATTTACACTCTAATTCGCAGGCGCATAACTTTGACATTGTTGGCCCAATTTGTGAAACCAGTGATTTTTTAGGTAAAGACCGTAACCTTGCTATTGAGGCTAATGACCTGCTTGCTGTGTGCAGCTCTGGTGCCTATGGTTTTGCGATGGCATCAAATTACAACAGCCGCAACCGCGCTGCGGAAGTGATGGTTGATGGTAACAAGTCTCATCTTATTGGTGAGCGTGAAGAATTATCACAGCAGTGGGCACGAGAGCACTTGCTGCCAAAAAGTTAAGGGAAAGGTTTAGAATGCTATTACGCTTTGCCAAAATGCATGGTCTAGGTAACGACTTTATGGTGGTTGACCTAATCAGTCAGCGGGTGCATTTATCCGCTGAACAAATTCGCTGCCTAGGTGACCGAAATACTGGCGTGGGTTTTGACCAGTTGTTGCTTGTAGAAACGCCACAATCTCCAGACGTGGACTTTCGTTATCGTATCTTTAACTCTGATGGTACCGAAGTAGAGCATTGTGGTAACGGTGCGCGCTGTTTTGCAAGGTTTGTACACGATCAACGCCTAACAGGAAAGCGCGACATTGCGGTGCAAACTAGCAATGGGCGTATGGGGCTAAAAATGCTTAAAGATCATTGGGTAGAGGTAGATATGGGTGAGCCTGTTCTACTACCAAGCCTAGTGCCTTTTGACGCGCCTGCGCAAGCGCCTAGCTATAGGTTGGAACATAACGGCCAAAGCTATACTATTGGGGTAGTCTCAATGGGTAATCCTCACGCAGTTATAGTAGTGGACGACGTAGCGTCTGCGCCAGTGGTTGAATTAGGAACTAAGCTAGAACAACATCCCCGTTTTCCCAATAAAGCTAATATTGGCTTTATGCAAATCATTAACCGTAACACTATTAAGCTGCGTGTTTTTGAGCGTGGTGTTGGTGAAACTAAAGCCTGTGGAACTGGCGCTTGTGCGGCAGTTGTGGCTGGCCAACAGCAAGGCTTGCTAGACACGAATGTCACTGCCCAACTCACCGGTGGGGACCTAACAATAGATTGGCAAGGCCCAGGCCACCATCTGTTGATGAATGGGCCCACCACCCATGTGTATGAAGGTCAAATTAAGCTATGAGTAAAATCAAGTCTAACACCACTGCTACTAAAGATGAGCCCCTAAACGCTGATGCTGTAGCCAGCTATTTGCGCCAAAATCCAGATTTTTTCAACCAGTACTCATCTCTGCTGGCCGACATAGAGCTGGCCCACGATTGTGGCCAAGCAACCTCACTGATTGAGCGCCAAACTCAAGTTATGCGTCAAAAGATAAAAGACAACGCAGACAGGATGTCAGATATTTTAACCACGGCGCGGCGCAACGATGTGCAGTTTGAAAAAACCAAACGTTTGGTCATAACACTTGCTGCCGCTGCTAACCTCAATGATCTCACAGAGGCCTTAAAGCAGAGTTTCATCGGAGAATTCCATGCAGACGCTGTGCATTTAGCAATTTTCTCTGGCCTCAATGTCACTGACACTCACCCCTGCTTGAGCAGTGCTGAACATCCAGAAGAAAATACTTATAACGCTGAAATCAAAGCCCTTGCCTCTAATAACTGGGCCTATTGCCAGGACTTTAAAGTTACCTCTATGAGCCACCTCTTTGTTCACCATAGCAAACTAAAATCTAGCGCTATTGTGCCACTATACCTAGCTGACCAGCCTTTAGGCGTACTCATTATTGCCAGTAACTGTGCTGATCATTATAGCGACCAACTAGACACCTTGTTTCTCAACCACGTGGCGGCGGTTACAGGCCGTTGCCTAGGGCGTATTCAGGTCTAATATGGCACATCCAAACGCGCCCCTTAACCACGTAGTTCAGCAGTACCTAGACTACTTGGCTTATAACAAGCGCTATTCACCTCATACAATTAATGCATACGCAAGGGATATGCAGCGTTTAATAGAAACCCTTGAAGACCAAGGTCATGGCACGTGGGCCGATGCCCAAGCAGATACGATACGTGATGCTATGGTTACAGCTAGGAAGACTCACTTAGCGCCTAAGAGTATCCAGCGTATACTTTCTAGTTGGCGTAGCTTTTTCACCTATTTACTACAACAAAACTTGGTCAAGCTTAACCCTGTAGATGGCATTCGTGCACCCAAGTCACCGCGCAAACTACCCAACAGCCTAGACCCAGATCAAATCAGCCAAGTCCTCAATGCCACCATTACGTCAGATGACCCTATGGCTATGCGAGACAAAGCCATGTTGGAGCTCACATACTCCTGTGGCTTGCGTCTGGCAGAACTTGCTAGCCTTAATGTTTTTGATATCGACCTAACTGATGCTAGCTTAATCGTTACGGGCAAGGGTAATAAAACCCGTCAATTACCTATTGGCCGTCAGGCTATTGCGGCCCTTAAATCGTGGCTACAGCAACGTGGGCAATTAAAGTGCTACGATGCCAATGCATTATTTATTAACCACCGAGGTCAGCGAATGGGCGTGCGTGGTATTCAAATGCGCATGGCCAATATGGCAGCGGCCCATGGCCAACACATACACCCCCATATGTTGCGCCACTCCTTTGCCAGCCACTTACTGCAATCCAGCGGAGACCTAAGGGCAGTGCAAGAATTACTTGGCCACAGCAACATTAGCACCACCCAAGTATATACCCATTTGGATTATCAACATTTAGCCAAGGTATATGATAAAGCCCATCCTAGGGCGCAAGAGAAGACCCCGCTCAAAGAGAAACCTAACCATGATTAACGTGATTACCTTTGATTTAGACGATACCTTATGGGCTATAGCGCCTGTTATTGAGAAAGCCAACCAGCGCATGCTGGAGTGGATGAATGACCATACCCCTAAATTTAGCCAAGCTTATGATCACCATGGCATTAATCAGCTAAGAGACGAAGTGATTGCAGACAACCCTCATCTACAGCATGACTTAAGCCAAATTCGGGTCACGCTGATCCGTTTAGGGCTATCACGCTGTGGTTATGATACTGCTGATACGTTAGCCCAACAGGCGTTTGATGTGTATTTTGCTGGCCGTAATGATGTTGAGCTATTTGCCGGTGCTCAAACCCAGATCAGCTCGCTTAAACAAAAGTACCAAATAGGTGCGCTCACCAATGGCAACGCCGATCTGGCGCAGGTAGGCATAGATCACTTATTTGATTTCTATTTTAACTCCGCACAACTTGGCGTCAGTAAGCCGCACCCAGATTTTTTTGCTCGGGCACTGACACATACCGGCCTCAAAGCTGAAGCGTTTATTCATATTGGAGACCACCCAGAGCATGATATTGCAGGGGCTCAAGCCTGCGGCATGCGCACGATCTGGATGAACCCAGAAGACAGACCATGGCCTGCTGGGCAACCTAAGGCCTGTGAAGAAATTCAACACCTTGATCAACTTGGTGCGGCAGTGGAAAATATTAATGGCCACTGAACATGCCTTCGCACCTTATGTGCGTGCCCTGGGGAAGGGCAAGCGCGGGAGCCGTTCCCTGAGCCAAGATGAAGCCCGCGATGCCATGAGCATGATTTTGCACCAACAAGTAGAGCCAGAGCAGCTGGGCGCGTTCTTAATGCTGTTGCGCTTAAAGGAAGAGACCCCAGGTGAGCTTGCTGGATTTGTAGAAGCTGTCCGTCATTTTCACAGTTATTCTCCAGCGCAGGTGTCTGGTGTTCAGGTGGATATTGATTGGTCCAGCTATGCCGGTAAAAAGCGGCATTTGCCATGGTTCTTGCTGTCTGCACTCACCTTAGCTGGCCAAGGCATTAAAGTATTTATGCATGGCGCCAAAGGCCATACTCAAGGACGCATTTATAGCGAAGACGTACTGCAGCAATTAGGTTTACCTGTGGCTCAGAATTGGGCTCAAGTTGAAACCCAATTACGTAGCAAAAATTTTAGCTTTATGAGTTTACAACACTTGAGCCCAGCCCTAGACCAACTTATTGGCCTACGTGCTATTTTTGGGTTACGTTCACCAGTGCATACTTTAACTCGGTTGTTAAACCCATTGGCTGCGAAGCATACGATTGATGGCGTATTTCATCCTGCTTACGGCCCACTGCATCAACAAACAGCCATGTTGTTAAAGCACCCTCGCAGCCTAACTATTCGGGGTGACGGTGGTGAAGCTGAAGTGCGCCCTGATAGTGAATGTGAATTACAATGGGTGGATGAACAAACGAGTAGTAGCCAAATATGGCAACGACACCTTAACAAGCGAGATACTCAGGAGCAGCTACTAGACCCGCAACGCTTGCGGTTACTTTGGAAAGATGACCAAAAAGACACCTATGGTGAAGCTGCAGTTATTAGTACGTTAGCCAGTTGCTTAGTACTTTTAGGCAAGGCAAAAGAGCAACAAGAGGCCACTTTACTGGCCACACAATGGTGGCGAAGTAGAGATCGCGACCTTATGTAATATAGTTATAATAAAATAGTTTTTTATAACTATTTAATTTTAGTTGTATCGTATATATAATTCATTTAGTATTCCGCTGTTTTAAGGCTAACAGTTCTGGGCAGCGGGTAAAAAAAGGTGCTATTGGCATGAACAAAGCAATTTATCCAGGAACGTTTGATCCAGTAACACATGGTCACGTTGACCTCATTCAACGGGCATCAAAACTGTTTGAAGAGGTGGTTGTTGCGGTGGCGGAAAGCCCAACAAAACGACCTATGCTGGACCTAAAGAAGCGCGTAGAGTTGACACGGATTATCACAGAGCCTCTAGGAAATGTGACTGTTATTGGTTTTTCTGGCCTATTGACGGAACTGCTAACACAGCAAGGAGCAAATATTATTCTGCGAGGCTTGCGAGCCGTGTCAGATTTTGAGTATGAGTTTCAGTTAGCCAAGATGAATCGTGTGCTGGCGCCTGATGTAGAAAGTATGTTTTTAACCCCTGCGGAGAAACACTCTTTCATTTCATCAACTCTAGTGCGAGAAATTGCCTCATTAGGGGGTGATGTGTCACAGTTTGTCCACCCACTGGTGGCTGAAGAGCTCAGGCAGCATTTGAGCAAGTTAAGAAATTAAGCTTTGCCAACAGATTTAACAAGATCAAGTGGCGTATAAATAGGAAGAGTAACATGTCTTTAATTATTACCGACGACTGCATCAACTGCGATGTGTGTGAACCGGAATGCCCTAATGAGGCGATCTCGCCAGGGGAAGAAATCTACGAAATCGACATGAATAAGTGCACTGAGTGTGTAGGCCATTATGATGAGCCACAGTGTGTAGAAGTTTGCCCCGTAGATTGTATTCCTCTTGATCCTGACAACGTTGAGACTCAGGATCAACTCATGGACAAATACATCCAGCTAACTGCAGCCTAATTGTGCCGGGCCGTGCTCATGTCAAGGCGACTAACGCTGGCAGTGCTTACAGTATACTGTACTGCGCTGCCCTATTCGGCTTTCTGTTAAGGCCTGATCACAATTGACACACGCCTGACCTGCTCTGCCATACACTTGTAACTGTTGTTTGAAGTAACCTGGTTTACCTTCGCTGTCTACAAAATCTCTTAACGTGGTGCCGCCCTGCTCTATTGCTGCACAAAGCACTTGTTTGCAACTTTCTACAAGCTTTCCTAAACGGGCAGCTGAGATTCTTCCTGCTTGCCTATGTGGATGAATCCCGGCCATAAATAGCGCTTCGTTAGCGTATATATTTCCCACCCCAACCACTTGCTTAGCATCCATTATCACGCTTTTAATCGCTTGTTTTTTGCCTTTACACACCTGCAGCAAATGCAGCATATCAAATTCATCTGACAGTGGTTCTGGCCCTAAACTGGCTAATAAGGGGTGCTCCATTACTGGGTTGTCTTGCCATAAAACACAACCAAATCGGCGCGGATCTCTGTACCTGAGGGTCACTTCTGAAAATACTAGGTCGACGTGATCATGGTATGCTGGTGGCTCTTTATGAGCCACAATACGCATACTACCTGTCATACCAAGGTGCCCAATAATGGCACCATGATCAAACTCAAACAGTAGGTATTTGCCTCGCCGCACTACTTGGCGTAAGCATTTACCCTCTACTTTAGCCGCTAGATCAATGGGCACTGGCCAACGTAAACGGGTATCTCTAACAACGACATGTTGTAAAATTTGACCTTGAATATGTGGCATAATGCCCGCTCTTGTCGTTTCTACTTCTGGCAACTCTGGCATCAATAATTCTCAAACATTTATTTAATACTCACTGGCGCCTATGAAGCCACGAAACATGCATTATTTCAATGGCCTAGAACAGCCTTTTTATTCACTCTTGTTGACAGTGCTTATGAAAAGGTTAAGGTAGGTATAAATCGACAGCCTGTTTTGTGAGAAAAATATATGCTTCAGTCCGTAAAAGTGACAGATTACATGACCCGTCAGCTCATCACGTTTTATGCTGACACCCCGTTATTTAAAGCAATTAAAGTTTTTTCTGAGCACCCAGTATCTGGTGCTCCAGTCGTGGATGAAGCAGGCTATTTAGTGGGTGTGATGTCTGAAGTAGATTGCCTTAGAGGCATTTTGAATAAAACTTACCACAAGGAAGAGGTCGGTGGCACTGTAGGTGAATTTATGACTACCAAAGTTGACACGGTAGATGGCAATACCGACATCATTGCTGTTGCAGAGCAATTTATTCAGCGTGGTCGGCGCCGTATACCGGTAGTCGAAGAAGGTAAGCTAATTGGCCAGGTTAGCCGCAAAGATATCCTTAGGGCTGTGCATGATTTCATTTGCAAGGAATGCCATTAAGCTAATGAGATGTTGGTTTCATTTATGCTAAAGTAGCAGGCTAATTTTCGTTTTAATCATCGGTTATATCTCCCTATGAGCCGCCTCACTAACAAACATATTATCCTCGCCATCACTGGCGGCATAGCGGCCTATAAAAGTGCGGAGTTAGTGCGGCTGCTAATAAAGGCAGGCGCTCAGGTTGAAGTCGTGATGACATCTGGTGCCACAGCGTTTATTACCCCACTAACTCTGCAAGCCCTTTCTGGCAACCCTGTTCATCAGCACCTGCTTAACCCTGCGGCCGAAGCGGGCATGGGGCACATACAACTGGCCCGATGGGCAGACTTATTGCTCATTGCGCCTGCCAGCGCCAACGTTATGGCGCGCTTGGCTCAAGGCCAAGCAGACGATCTACTTACAACCCTTTGTTTGGCCACCGATGCACCTGTACTTTTGGCACCAGCGATGAACCAAGCCATGTGGCGAGACCCAGCCACGCAAAGCAACCTAACGACACTGCTAGCAAGGGGCATACAAGTACACGGCCCCGCAGAAGGCGAACAAGCTTGTGGTGACACTGGCGCTGGTCGAATGTTGGAGCCTAGCGAACTGTTAACCACCGTTAAAGCACAGTTCGACCAAGGCCTGCTAGAGGGCAAAACTCTAGTGATTACTGCAGGGCCCACCAGAGAAGCCATAGATCCAGTGCGATACATTAGCAACCATAGTTCAGGCAAGATGGGCTACGCTTTGGCTCAAGCGGCAAGAGACCAAGGTGCAAAGGTTATCCTTATTAGTGGCCCTACTCATCTAGCAAAGCCTGCGGACATTAAATTTATCGCCGTTGAAAGCGCCCAACACATGCTTGAGGCAAGCCTTGAAGTGGGCCTTGGTGCAGATTACTTTATAGCTGCGGCCGCAGTAGCTGATTATCGTCCTACTATAGCGTCACAAGAAAAGCTGAAGAAGCTTAATGCAGATGACGGGCTCTCATTAGACCTGGTACAAAACCCAGATATATTAGCTACTATGGCTACACAGCACCCTCAAACCATCTGCATTGGTTTTGCTGCAGAGACACAAAACTTAATTCTTAATGGGCAAACTAAGCTGAAGCGCAAGGGTGTGCATATGATCATTGCTAATGACGTTTCTAATCCTGACATTGGCTTTAATAGCGATAATAACCAAGTCAGTTTAATTACCTCTAATAGTGTCGAAGAATTACCCTTATTATCCAAACAACAATTGGCTCGCCGACTCATCGTGGCCATAACCAACATCTCTCACAAGGCATAAACCACATGACCCAACGTCCACAGTTAGCTGTAAAAATACTCGACCCACGGGTGGGCCAAGAAATTCCTTTACCTACTTATGCTACAGCTGGCTCTGCCGGCATGGATCTGCGTGCGTGTATTGATCATGCCATTACTCTAAACCCCGGCCAAACTGAGTTAATCCCTACGGGAATGGCAATTCACATTGAAGATCAAAACCTGTGCGCTATGTTGCTGCCTAGGTCTGGCCTTGGTCATAAACATGGCGTAGTTTTGGGTAATTTGGTAGGCCTCATAGATTCAGACTACCAGGGCCAACTCATGGTGTCCTGCTGGAATCGAGGCGCTACTCCATTTATAATTGAGCCAGCAGAGCGCATCGCTCAAATGGTGCTTGTGCCCGTGGTTCAAGCCGAGCTCACCATTGTTGATGATTTTGATGCCAGCCTTCGAGGCCTCGGTGGATTTGGGCATTCTGGTCGTCAATAGAACCTTCACACACTGAATTATAGGATATTACCCGCATGGATCGCCTTCGCTATCAGTCCCCCCTTCCCCTAGCCAATGAAATTTTTCGGGCATACGACATCCGAGGTATTGTCGACGAACAGCTCAGTGAGGCTATGCTTTACCATATTGGCTTGGCCGTAGGCACCCAGGTGATACGCAATGGTGAATACAGCATCGCCGTTGGTGCTGATGGCAGATTATCTAGCCCAAGGTTGGGCCAAGCGTTAATGGCTGGTTTATCTGACACTGGCTGCCAAGTGCTGCATTTAGGCGCTGTGCCTACGCCAGTATTGTACTTTGGTGTTAAAACCTTAGACACCAAATCTGGCATTATGCTTACGGGTAGCCATAACCCTTCTAATTATAATGGTTGTAAAATTGTCATCGGTGGTCAAACTTTAGCTAACGACAGCATTATAGCGTTGCGAGACCTTATTGACCTACAAGACTACGAGCGTGGTGTGGGCAACATTGAAGACCATGTGATCGATCAGACCTATCAGGATAGAATTAGCCATGACATTAAGCTGGCTAAGCCCCTAAAAGTCGTACTAGATGCTGGCAATGGTATTGCTGGAGACATTGCACCAAAGCTATTTAAACAATTGGGCTGTGAGGTTATCGAATTATTCTGTGAAGTCGATGGCAACTTCCCTAACCATCATCCAGACCCTGGTAAACCGGCTAATTTGGTTGATTTACAAGCCGCCGTTGCAGAGCATAAGGCGGATATTGGCCTTGCCTTTGACGGTGATGGTGATCGTGTAGGAGTGATTACCGAGGCTGGACAAATGATTTATCCAGACAAGCTGCTTATGCTGTTTGCAGAAGATGTAATTAGCCGCAACCCTAATGCAGAGATTATCTATGATGTGAAGTGTACTCGCCTTTTGGAACCTTTTATCCAGAGTATGGGCGGCGTACCCACCATGTGGAAGACTGGGCATTCCCTGATTAAAAGTAAAATGATTGAAACAGGGGCTTTACTTGCAGGTGAAATGAGCGGCCACATTTTCTTCAAAGAACGCTGGTATGGGTTCGATGATGGCATATACAGTGCTGTTCGCTTGTGTGAAATATTAGCCAACAGTTGTGAACCAGCAAGCGCTATCTTCAAGCGTTTTCCAGAAGATTTCAGCACACCAGAAATTAATATCAATGTTACTGAAGACGAAAAATTTGAGTTAGTAACACAGTTGCAGCAGGCGCAGTTCCCCACGGGCAAAGTGTCTACCATCGATGGCATTCGTGTGGATTATAAAGATGGCTGGGGTTTAGTAAGAGCCTCTAACACCACCCCTGTTTTAGTGTTACGCTTTGAGGGCGAGAGCAAAGCTGCATTGCAACGTATTCAAGATGAATTTCAACGCCACTTACATGCCGTTGATGCCAAACTTACCGTGCCGGACTACCACCTATGACACTCGATCGCCAAGCTGCCATTAACGTAGCACAAGTATTAAGTGAAGCCTTGCCCTATATTCAACGCTTTACTGGCAAAACAATTGTGGTTAAGTTTGGTGGTAACGCCATGATCGACGACGACCTCAAGAACAGTTTTGCTCGAGATATTGTGATGATGAAACTGGTGGGAATGAACCCTGTTGTTGTACATGGAGGAGGCCCACAAATTGGCGATCTACTCACCAAGCTCAACATAGATTCGCACTTTGTTAATGGTATGCGTGTTACAGATACAGCCACCATGAATGTGGTAGAAATGGTGCTTGGTGGTGCGGTTAATAAAGATATCGTTAACCTCATCAACCAAAATGGTGGCCAAGCGATCGGTTTAACAGGTAAGGATGGCAAACTTATACAAGCTAAGCAATTAAAGGTGACTCACCAAACGCCAGAAATGTTGGCGCCTGAAATTATTGATATTGGCCATGTCGGTGAAGTAAGTGCCATTAATACCGACGTGCTCGACATGTTGCGCAATAGTGACTTTATTCCTGTCATTGCCCCTATTGGGGTAGACGACGAGGGTAACTCATACAACATTAACGCCGACTTAGTAGCTGGTAAAGTCGCAGAAATCCTGCAAGCCGAAAAGCTTATGTTGCTGACCAATACTGCGGGGCTGTTAGATAAAGAAGGTCATTTATTAACTGGCTTATCAACTAATCAAGTTGATGAATTGATTGCCGATGGCACCATTTATGGTGGCATGTTACCTAAAATAGCTTGCGCGTTAGATGCCGTAAAAGGCGGAGTGAAGCGCGCCCATATTATTGACGGACGAGTCAATCATGCTACGCTATTGGAAATCTTTACTGATCAAGGTGTAGGCACCCTGATTACAGACACCACTGATAACACTAAAACACCTTAAAGAAGCCACAATAGCACTATGACTGAAGCTAAAATATCCCGTAAACAACAAATCTTACATGCCCTAATGGAAATGTTAGAAGATCCCAATATTCGTATCACCACAGCTGCTTTAGCTAAACGTGTAGGTGTGTCTGAAGCCGCTTTGTATAGACACTTTGCCAGTAAGGCGCAGATGTTTGATGCCCTAATTGAGTTTGTTGAGGACACTATTTTTAGTCGTGCAAAGATGATCCAGCAACAAGAACTAGGTGCTCTGGCTAAATGCCAGCAAATTCTTACGCTGCTACTCACGTTTGTAGAGCGCAATGCGGGGATCAGCCGCATATTGACCGGCGAAGCTCTAATAGGTGAGAACGAGCGATTAGGTAACCGAGTTAACCAGCTATTTGAAAAATTAGAGACTCAGCTTAAGCAAATTCTTAGAGAAGCAGAAATGCGTGAAAGCTTGCGAACTAAGGACACACCTAGTAGCAGTGCTAACCTATTGATGGCCGTTGTAGAAGGTCGGATTCGCCAGTACAGCCGCACAAATTTTCGCCATAAGCCCACGGCCACTTGGGCAGATCAATGGTCTACTTTAAGCCAAAATCTCATGCGCTAGGGTTTTACGCTGCGGTGGCACTATGCCACAAGCACTCCAAAGTCTTCACGGTACCTAAGCATCGCCTCAACGTGTGCGTGATTGGCGCTATTTTCTTGCAAGTATTCCAGTACGTCATTAAAGCTAATAATACTGACCACTTTCATCGCGTAATCTCGCTCTACTTCCTGAATAGCTGACAGATCACCTTGGCCTTTTTCCATGCGGTCAATGGCAATCAGTGTAGCAGCAGGGGTAGCCTTATGGGCTTCGATGATGGTCATTACTTCTCGAATTGCCGTCCCTGCAGTAATGACATCATCAACAATAGCCACTCTACCTCTGAGCTCAGCACCCACTATAGAGCCACCTTCCCCATGAGCTTTGGCTTCTTTACGGTTAAAGGCATAAGGCATATCAATACCATGATGCTCACTTAAAGCTACCACCATGGCAGTAGCCAATGGAATGCCTTTATATGCTGGGCCTAAGATGACGTCACATTTGATGTCTGAGTCAACTAAAGCTTGGGCAAAGTATCGGCCCAATCGAGCCAGGGCGGAACCCGTGTTAAACAGGCCAAAGTTAAAATAATAAGGGCTTAGACGACCAGATTTTAGAGTGAATTCACCAAAACGCAAAACGTCACGCTCAATGGCAAACTCTATAAATTCTCTTTGGTAGTCTTTCATAAGTTTCTCTAAATTATTGGTCGTCATTTCACCTGTCTGTATTATACACCATGGCCTTAGGCGAAGGTTGCCATTAGAGAGAGTAAATGTAAGTAAATCATCAGACATTTCAGAGTCCGATGTGGGCCAAAAGTCTAGACCGTGGTATAATCATTTGGAAATAATAAAATCAATTCCTAATGCGAATTTGTGAGCTTTAATATAAGCTTATTTGCGAGTGACCCAACAATACCCATGCGTGTTATTACTTTAAATGTTCAAGGTTTACGTCAGGCAGCCGAACGCGGCCTGTTTGATTGGATGGTAACCCAAGATGCCGATGTGGTGTGCTTGCAAGATATCCGTGAAAAAGACTATCAGCTCGACGAGCCGTTATTCCATCCAGAGGGCTGGCATGTCTATTTCTTTGATGCGTTTGAGGATGGTTATGGTGGTACCGCCATTTACAGCCGCCACCAGCCAAAGGCAATTATGACAGGCCTTGGCTTCTCTGGGTGTGATTTTGAGGGCCGTTTTATTCAGGCTGACTTCGAAAAAATTAGCATAGCGTCTATTTCTGTGCCTTCAGGTTTGGGTGATGACGATAAACAAGACGCTAAAAACGAGTTTATGGACCAGTTTAGCAACCACCTTCGTAAAACCCTGCGCAAGCGTCGCGACTTTATTTTCTGTGGCACCATAAATACAGCACATAAGCCCGAAGACCTTTCAGGGTGGTATGTAAATCAAAAGAATTCTGGCTTTTTACCGGAAGAGCGCGACGTCTTAGATGAGATTTTTTTCCAACTAGAGTTTTGTGATGCCTTTCGTCAGGTCAACCAAAATGAGCGCCAGTTCACTTGGTGGCCAGACTACAACCGAGCATTTAAGCTTAACGAAGGTGCGCGGCTAGATTATCAAATTACTACGCCTAATTTACGCCGCAACGTACGCAATGCTGGTATTTACCGTGAACAGCGCTTCTCTAATCATTCGCCATTGATTATCGACTATACCTGCGACTTATGATGGCACTGCACTAGGGCTGCTGCTGACAATGACGAATCAGAGC
>DCAT01000194.1:25344-28265 GCA_002312935.1 Oceanospirillaceae bacterium UBA1126
GCTAAAGCCAACATTGCCATCATCTGGTCTTGCGTGTAGGGTGAGCCCTCGGCCGTACCCTGCACTTCGATAAACCCACCGTCTGCAGTCATTACTACATTCATATCCGTTTCAGCCTTAGAATCTTCGTCATAGTCCAAATCAAGCACCGGCTCATCTTTATATATGCCCACAGAGATTGCTGCAATCTGACGCCTAAGAGGATCTCCTCTCATAGCACCATTTTTATCTTTCTTTAGCACATTAATGGCATCTACCATCGCGATATAAGCCCCAGTAATAGAGGCTGTGCGTGTACCACCATCAGCTTGCAGAACGTCACAATCTAACGTAATGGTATTTTCACCCAGTTTTTCTAAATTTAGCGATGCGCGTAAAGAGCGACCAATCAAACGTTGGATTTCTAAAGTACGCCCACCCTGCTTGCCACGAGCCGCCTCACGACCGTTACGAGAATGGGTAGCGCGCGGCAACATGCCATATTCAGCCGTTACCCAACCACTGCCAGAGCCACGTAAAAATCGTGGCACACCACGCTCTACTGTCGCTGTGCACAGCACACGGGTATCACCAAATTCGATCAGTACCGAGCCTTCTGCATGCTTGGTAAAGCCACGAGTAATTTTGATGTCACGTAGTTGATCAGTTGCTCGGCCACTAGGGCGTGTGAAATTGAGCTTGATACCTTTAAGCTGATCGGTAATAGAGGATGTCATGGGTAACCTTGGTTCATTAATGATGAGCTACTATTTTAATCCAGTTAAGCACAGATGACACCTAGCATTTAAAATTTACTGCATGCAAAAAGTAATGACTGCCAAACAATGGCTTATTGTTAGGCTGACATTCCCGCCAAGCTTGCATATAATCGGGTTCTGTTTATTTTTTCAATACAGCGGCCCTATCATGTCCAACACTTCTGGCGCACTATATATCCTTTCGGCTCCCTCTGGTGCAGGCAAAACAAGCTTGGTAAAAGCTCTTCTGGCACAAGATAGCCAAATCTGCGTTTCAGTGTCTCACACAACACGAACGATAAGGGATGGCGAGCAGGATGGTGTGGACTATAACTTCGTAGCTCAGCAAGACTTTGCCCTTTTAGTAGGTCAGCAACAAATGCTTGAGTATGCCACTGTGTTTGAGAACAGCTACGGCACCTCTAGACAATGGGTTGAGTCAAGCCTTGCTCAAGGCAAAGATGTAATCCTAGAAATTGATTGGCAGGGTCGTGATCAAGTCTTGGACATTTTTCCGCAGGCCATTGCTATCACTATATTGCCACCATCCCAACAAGCCTTACAACATCGCTTGCAAGGCAGAGGCACAGATAGTAATGCCGTTATTGCTAAGCGAATGGCTGAGGCACATAGCGAAATTAGCCATTACTCTGGTAGCCACTTTTTAATCATCAATGACGACTTTCAACATGCTTTAGCTGATTTGCAGTGTATTTTTACCTGCAGGCGCTTAAAAACCCCTCAACAAACACATAATCACTACCAATTATTACAAGAACTCTTGTCAACAGGTGGCTAAATTTTGTACACTAGCGCGTCTAATTTCGGCCGTTAGTAAACGCCGAACAGCATTGATCATAAATAACAGGTAACACACATGGCTCGCGTAACCGTAGAAGATTGTTTGGAAAACGTTGATAACCGCTTTGAGCTCATCATGGTGTCCACCAAACGTGCTCGCCAACTTGCAACTGGTGGCAAAGAAGCCCACATCGAGTGGGAAAATGACAAGTGCACTGTGGTTGCTTTGCGCGAAATAGCTGAGGGATTCATTAATGCTAGCATTTTGGATGATCACGATGAGATCAATCAACAGTTTACTGAAGTTCCAGCAGATCAAGATGTGCTCGATGAAGTGACACAAACTGTTGCTGAAGCAAGTGAAGAAGTTGTTCAGGGCAGCCCTGATATTGACGAGTAATTTCGTTGCTACTCTTAGGGTATAATTAGCCCATCTAAAGGAGCCTAAGGGCTCCTTTTTTGTGGGTTTTTATTAACCAATTCAACAAAGTTTCAACAAAACTGCCAAGTTTGGATAGTTTTCCGTTAACATGGGTCTATTACCCTAAACGGATGCCGAACTATGCCTACCATTGACGCCCTCGCAACGCGTCTCGACGACTACCTTGAACCCGCTCAGGTGAACGCAGTTCGGCGGGCATATTACTATGCCGAACAGGCCCATGATGGCCAAATGCGCAAGAGCGGTGAAGCCTATGTCACTCACCCCCTCGCAGTAGCAAGCATCCTGGGCAACATGCACATGGACCATGAAAGCCTGATGGCCGCCATGCTGCATGATGTTATTGAAGATACACAAGTAGACAAACAAGGCCTTGAAACTCAGTTTGGAGAGACTGTTGCTAGCCTAGTTGATGGGGTTAGCAAACTCACCCATCTAGAATTTAAAACTCGCGCAGAAAGCCAAGCTCACAACTTCCAAAAAATGGCTATTGCCATGGCTAAGGACATTCGTGTTATCTTGGTAAAACTAGCAGACCGCTTGCACAACATGCGCACTATTGGTGCTATGCGGCCAGATAGCCGCCGCCGCATTGCCAAAGAAACGACTGATATTTACGCCCCTATTGCTGGCCGCTTGGGCATGCATGATTTAAAAATAGAATTAGAAGACCTAGCCTTTGCCGCCTACCACCCAATGCGCCACCGGTACATTCAGCGAGCAGTCGCTGCAGCGCGCGGTGAGCGCAAAGCGCTGTTGGAACAGGTGCAGATTGCTCTAGTTGATTGTTTGGAGCACGAAGAACTGCCAGGCATTATTAGCGGGCGTCAAAAACACCTGGCGGGCATTTACAATAAAATGCGCGAGCAGAGCAAGTCCTTCAGAGAAATTATGGATGTATTTGCCTTTCGTATTGTAACGGACAAGGTAGACACCTGTTA
>DCAT01000194.1:28648-35550 GCA_002312935.1 Oceanospirillaceae bacterium UBA1126
TTTAAAGACTATATTGCAATCCCTAAGTCAAACGGCTACCAATCCATTCACACCACGCTCTATCGCGCAGGTTCTGGGGTACATACCCCTATCGAAATACAAATACGCACCAAAGAGATGGACGACATTGCCAACCATGGTGTAGCAGAGCACTGGCTGTACAAAAACACTAATAGCCGTGCTCAGCGTGCCCATAACCACGCCCAAAAATGGATTCAAGAACTGGTAGAGATGCAAAAACGCTCTGGCAATGCCATGGAGTTCATTAACCATGTTAAGCATGATCTATTCCCAGATGAGGTGTATGTTTTCTCTCCTAAAGGTGGCGTGTTTTCATTGCCTGCTGGAGCAACGCCTGTTGATTTCGCCTACGCTGTGCATACGGACATTGGCAATACTTGTATTGCCTGTCGTATCAATCGCCGCCTTGCGCCGCTTAGCCAAAAGCTGGACAGCGGAGACACCATAGAGATTGTCACTACTGCAAGTGCGAAGCCCAACATGAGCTGGCTTAACTTTGTGGCTACAGCGAAAGCTAACAGTAATATTCGTCACGCCCTAAAGCACCAAGCGACTGATGACGCTGTGAATTTGGGGCGTCGCTTGCTAAACCAAGAGTTAGGCAGCAATGCGTTAAGCCTAGAGACGGTAGATGCCAATCAGTTAAAAAGCTATGTTGCTGAACATAAACTAGCGGATGTAGACGCTTTACTGGCCGAAATTGGTGCCGGAAAACGCCTAGCATATATTGTTGCCTCTGCTCTGACTCGGGACGCTTCCGATACCGAAGGGCATACTAGTGGTATTGGGCCTATGGAAATTCATGGCACCGAAGGCATTATGATTCGTTATTCACGATGTTGTCGTCCTATTCCAGGCGATACCATTGTTGGCCATCTCAATGCTGGCTATGGCATTGCAGTTCATCGAAGTTTCTGCAACAACATTCAAGATATCGGTCGAGACAAAGATAAAACCTTGGCGTTAGTCTGGGCAGAAACTGGAGACCGAGACTTTGACGTGTGCTTAGAAATTGAAGTATCAGCCAGTCGCGGCATCATTGCCAGCCTGGCCACCAGCGCCGCACAAGACAATGCCAATGTTGAGAAAATTGATGTGAATGAAAAAGATGCTCGCCTTTCTGTTGTTAACTTAGAAATTTCCGTGCTTAATCGTGTTCACCTAGCACAGGTCATTAAATCTATGCGCAAAATCTCAGGCGTCATTCGTCTTAACCGTACCTAAGGCCTTTATGTCATGGAAGTGACCCAACTCAGTGGTGTTGGCCCTGCACTCGCTGCTAAATTAGGGAAATTGGGCTTACATACAGTTGAAGACCTCCTGTTCCACTTGCCAAACCGCTACCAAGACCGCACACGACTGGTGCCCTTGTCAGCCCTAAAGCCAAAAACAGCTTGTTTAGTAGAGGGGCAAATCACTAGCACGTCTGTTCAACGAGGACGCCGGGTAAGTTTGCGCGTTGGCATTAGCCACAATAATGCAACTCTTGGCCTGCGTTTTATGCATTTTCATGCCAACCAAGCCAAAAGCTTCACTGCAGGCCGCAATATTCGCTGCTTTGGTGACATTAGGCCCGGGCCACAGGGTTTGGAGATGGTGCACCCCGAATATGTACTTTTTGATGATGTACCACCAGCTTTGGCAGATCAATTAACCCCTATCTATCCCACCACTGACGGCCTAAGCTTAACCCGCATGGGCCAGCTAATTAGCTTAGCATGGCTCCAACTAGAGCAAGGCAAACTGGTACTAGATGAGCTGCTGCCACAGCAGCTGATTAGTCGCTACCAATTACCCAGCCTAGAGGAAAGCTTAAAGCAGCTGCATTACCCAACTTTACATCAGGATCTAAATCAGCTGCAAAATGAGGTGACCCCGGCAAAGTTGAGGCTAGTACTTGAGGAGTTGATTGCTCAGCAGCTCACCCTAAGCCAAGCCAAGAAGCAGAGCCAACAGTTGCCTGCCCCTGTAATGGTGATAAAGGAAGGCTTAGAACACGGGCTGATTAAAAACCTTCCGTTTCAGCTTACCAAAGCACAACAGAGGGTTTGGCAGGAGGTGGCGAGTGACCTTGTCACTCCGGCACCGATGGTGAGAATGGTGCAAGGGGATGTTGGCTCAGGTAAAACTGTATTAGCGGCTTTAGCGGCTTGTCGTGCGATTGATAACGGCTGCCAAGTGGCCGTATTGGCGCCTACTGAAATTTTAGCAGAGCAACACCTACATAGCTTTAGCCACTGGTTAAATCCTCTAGGGGTCAATGTAGTATGGCTTACTGGCAAACAAAAAGCCCAAACAAAACGCCAATCTCTGGCTGCAATTACTAGCGGTGACGGGCAGGTAATCGTAGGCACGCATGCACTCTTTCAAGACGCGGTGCACTACCAACATTTAGGTTTAGTAATTATTGATGAACAACATCGGTTCGGCGTAGCCCAGCGCCACAGCTTAGTGAAAAAAGCACCCCAAGGCTGCGGCCTTCACCAGCTGGTAATGACGGCCACACCTATTCCTCGCACGCTAGCTATGAGTGCCTACGGCGACCTTGATCACTCCGTAATCGATGAGTTGCCTCCAGGGCGAAAGCCTATTAATAGTGTGCTACTCAACAACAATAGACGTGCGGATGTGATAGAGCGCATCCACCTAGCCTGCAGCAGTGGCCAGCAGGTATACTGGATTTGCCCTCTTATAGAAACCTCAGACGTGTTGCAATGTGAAGCAGCTCAAGATACTGCAGCACTTTTAACCCAACAACTTAATAATATCAAAGTTGGCTTGGTTCATGGCCGCCTTAACGGGGCTGAAAAAGCCGATGCAATGGCGCGCTTTAAGTCTGGTGACATTCAGTTGCTAGTGGCCACTACAGTCGTAGAAGTGGGTGTTGACGTGCCCAACGCAAACCTGATGGTGATTGATAATGCTGAACGTTTGGGGTTGGCACAGTTACACCAATTACGCGGGCGTGTTGGCCGGGGGCAAGCACAGAGTCATTGTTTGTTTATGTACCAAGCGCCACTATCTAAAATGGGGCGAGAACGATTAGATATTTTACGCCAATCTAATGACGGTTTCGTGATTGCAGAAAAAGACCTTCAACTACGAGGGCCAGGAGAGGTGCTTGGTACTCGCCAAGCAGGCGCTATTGGTTTGAAGATTGCTGACTTAATGCGTGACGCCTACTTATTACCTGAAGTGAAGCGCATCGCTGCAGGCTATACATCCCATCCTAAAAAAACCAGCCAAATTATTTTAAGATGGGTAGGAGACAAACAAGCTTTTGCTAAGGTATGAATTAGGCAATAACGGAAATAGCTTATTTTAGGAAATATTCTCCGGTAATTATCTGCGTCTTAAATCAATATATAGTCGTTTATTCACTACAAAATGATTTTATTGGTTTACAATCTCTCAAATTCGTCTATTATCGTGTTTCTGGACTGTGAATTATAACTCCAATGAATAACGGAGCTCCGGTAACCACTGGTTTCAGTAACAATAATAAAAAAATAATCTAATTTTTACCGCACTAAAAACGACAAAGCCCTTAGGAGGCTCCTTACTATGAAATTAATCAATAAAGTTTTAACTGGCGTGGCTCTAACAGCCATGACTGCGACTGCTGCACAGGCGTCTACTTTAGAAGACGTGCGTGCTGCTGGCGAACTTAAATGTGTTGTAACAACTGGCTTGGCCGGTTTTGCTGCACCTGATGCTAATGGCCGCTGGGAAGGCTTTGACGCCGACTTCTGTCGTGCTGTAGCTGCTGCCGTACTAGGCGATGGCGACAAAGTTAAGTTTGTACCTTCTACAGGTAAGACTCGCTTTACCATGTTGAACTCTGGTGAAGGCGATATCTTGTTCCGTAATACTACTGAAACCCTTAGCCGTGACGTTGACTTGAAGCTAAGCTTCTTGCCAGTTAACTTCTATGATGGTCAGGGCTTCATGGTTCCTGCAGCACTAGGTGTAACTTCTGCAATGGATCTTGACGGCGCGTCTGTATGTATTCAAACAGGTACTACTACAGAGTTGAACTTGGCTGACTACTTCCGTGCTAATGGCATGTCGTACGAGCCAGTGCCAATCGAAACCAATGAAGAAGGTTTTACAAACTACGTAGCGGGTCGTTGTGACGTTTACACAACTGATGCTTCAGGTTTAGCGTCTACTCGCGCCAAGTTTGATGATCCTACTCAGCACGTTGTGTTGCCAGAAATCATCTCTAAAGAGCCATTAGGTGGTGCTGTACGTCACGGCGACGACCAGTGGCATGACATTGGTAAGTGGGTTGTTAACGCGTTAATCAATGCTGAAGAAATGGGTGTTACCCAAGCTAACGCAATGAACCTTGCTGCCAACGTTGGCAAGAACCCTGGCATCAACCGTTTGGTTGGTTCTGAAGGTTCTATGGGCGCAATGCTAGGCCTAGATGCTAAGTGGGCTGCACGTGCTGTTGCACAGGGTGGTAACTACGGCGAAATCTACGAGCGTAACGTTGGTCCAAATACTCCTCTAGAAATTGCACGTGGTCTAAACAACTTGTGGAATAACGGCGGTGTACTTTACGCTGCTCCAATTCGTTAATTAATACGAATTTGCAGTGCTAAACTGGGGTGCTACGGCACCCCAGTTCATATCTGGAACTTAATAATCTTTGGTTGCTACACCGCTGATTACTAGTCAAATGTTAAGTTGGTAAACTACCCTTAACGGCTGATATCTACGTAGCACGGTTCACTCTATGAGCACTCCTACATCCAATACCAATCCTTTATTACGCGCTTGGTATGACAAAGAAACCCGTTCAGTCATTGTGCAGATTATCGCTGCCGCACTGATCCTTGCATTTTTTTCCTTCATCATTAATAACGCTGTAGTTAACTTATCCAACATTGGCAAAGACATCAATTTTAGCTTTCTATGGGATAATGCCAGCTATGACATCAATCAACACTTAATTGAATACAGCTCCACTTCTAGCCATTTTAGGGCGATGATTGTGGGCCTGATTAATACCCTACTCGTTGCCGTTGCCGGTATTGTGCTGGCCACCATTCTTGGCTTTCTCCTGGGTGTGATGCGTTTATCAAGCAACTGGTTAACACAAAAAATCGCTTATGTTTATATTGAATATATGCGTAACGTTCCGGTTTTGCTGCATATTTTGCTACTCCACGGCTTGATTGTAAGCTCGTTACCGCGCCCAAAAGGTTCTTATAATTTTGGCGATACCTTTTTCTTAAATAATCGTGGCTTTCAAATGCCCAGCCCAGAATTCCAATCTTTATTTTGGATAGTGAGTGGCTTTGTGGTTGGCGGCCTCGCTTTTGCTTGGTGGTTTAGCCGACATGCGCAAAAGGTTCAAGACACAACGGGTAAGGCATACCCGGTAGCCCTCATTAATATAGCGGCGATCGTATTGCTGCCCCTCGCTGTTTACTTTATTTTAGGCAGTCCCATTGAGTGGGATGTACCTGCCCTGAAGGGTTTTAACTTTAAAGGTGGCATGGTGATTCGCCCTGAATTTATCGCCCTATGGTTAGCTTTGTCCCTATATACCGCAGCCTTTATTGGTGAAATAGTCCGTGCCGGCATCGTGGCTATCGATCATGGTCAAACTGAGGCAGCCCAAGCTTTGGGTATATCTAACAGCCGGGTACTTAAGCTGGTTGTTATTCCCCAAGCACTTAGGGTGATTATTCCTCCCTTAACGAGCCAGTATTTGAACTTAGCCAAGAACTCATCTTTGGCTCTAGCAATTGGCTATATGGACATCGTGGCTACCATCGGTGGTATTTCTCTTAACCAGACAGGCCGAGAAATGGAATGTATGTTAATTGTAATGGGTATTTACTTAGCCATTTCTTTGATCATTTCCTCAGGAATGAACTGGTACAACAATCGTATGCAGCTAGTGGAACGTTAAGGTAGAGATGACAATGACTAAAGAAACATATGCCCCAGGTACGCATCCCAGCCTGCCACCACCAAAAAACACTGTGGGTGTTATTTATTGGTTAAAAGAAAATTTATTTTCTTCAGCCACTAACTCCATCGTCACTTTGGTGTCTATTTACCTCTTATACTTAGCCCTACCCTCAGCCATTAACTGGCTGTTTATTGACGCTACCTATGTGGGAACAAACCGCAAAGACTGCGCTCCAGATGGCGCCTGCCTCGCTTTTATTGGTGAACGTTTTAACCTATTTGTATATGGTTTCTATCCAGCTGAAGAACGCTGGCGTGTTAACCTTGCAACCCTTCTTCTTGTGGTTGCAGGTGCAGCAGTATTGTGGGATAAAATTCCAGCTCGCAAGCAAATGTTAAAATTTGCTATGGTCTATCCTTTTATTGGCGCTTGGCTGTTAACTGGCGGGTTCGGGTTAGAACCTGTTGGCACCCACCTATTTGGTGGCCTAATGTTAACCTTGACAATCGGCGTGACTGGTATCGTTTTCTCTTTACCTTTGGGTATCTTACTGGCTCTGGGTCGCCAGTCTGACCTACCTATTATCAAATACTTTTGCATTGGTTTTATTGAGTTTATTCGTGGTGTGCCTTTAATCACCCTGCTGTTTGTAGCGTCTACCATGCTCAGTTACTTTCTGCCTCCAGGCACTACCTTTGATTTGTTGATGAGAGTTCTCATCATGGTGACTTTGTTTGCTTCGGCTTATATGGCCGAAGTTATTCGGGGTGGCTTACAAGCATTACCTAAAGGCCAGTTAGAAGCTGCAGAGTCATTGGGTTTAAACTACGGCCAAGCCATGCGTTTTATCATCCTGCCACAGGCGTTAAAAATCTCGATTCCTGGTATTGTTAACACCTTTATTGGTCTATACAAAGACAGTACCTTGGTTATCGTTATCGGCTTTTTT
>DCAT01000084.1 GCA_002312935.1 Oceanospirillaceae bacterium UBA1126
ATGAGTGCTGGCATCAATATCTCCCAGAGCAATCAAACGTTGGCCATTACCTGCGCTGCGGGTGTGTTTGTCTAATGCATTGTCCCTTAACCAAATGGCATGAAAACGACTGGTGTTGCCAGCAACCTTTAGGCTAATAAAATGGCCGTTTGGGGCGATAGTGACACTGTTCATATAAGCTTTGTTGTGCATATAAAGTCTACCCTAGATGTGAGAACTAGTGAGTTTATGTCAGGCCTAAAATCGACAACTTAACCAGTGGCTAAGGGTGGCTCCCATGTCAAAGTAGGAGGCCTTCACATGGGTGTAGGTTTCTGGCTTCGGGTTTGTTATGGCCACTGGCAACGGATGCTCATCACCATTGAAGGCCCACTTAGCCGCTGCTGTGCCAAACAGTGTGCCAGGGCCAATACCACGGCCACTGTAACCGTATAAACGAATACCATTGGTGCCAAGTTGCGTGATTTTTGGTAAATGATTATTGGTCATGGCTATATGCCCATGCCACATGTATTCAAACTTATAGTGCGTAATTTGTGGGAACAAGGCCCTAAGTTTACGGTGAGCCCAGTTAATGTGAGTGCCTTTGCCTCTGCCATCTAAGGATCCCACACCACCGATGATTAAGCGCCCACTTTTATCCATTCTAAACGACGACATCACCTGATTAGTATCCCAGCATCCTTCACCGTTAGGTAATACACTGGCTCTTTGTTGTAACGTGAGTGGTTGAGTGGCAAATTGCACATAATCAACCCTAGTGAACGCTTTACTATGAGGTGATAAAGAGTCGTAGGCGTTTGTGGCGTGGATGAGCTTATCGGCAGTAATGCTGCCATGGGCTGTGTTAACCAGCCAGTGTTTGCCGTTATGCTGGTGGGTAAGTACAGGCGACTGGGTATGGATAACCGCCCCAGCTTTGGCAGCGGCCTGTGCTAGGCCTAAAGCGTAACTAAGCGGTTGCACTGTGCCTGCTCTAGGGTCTAGTAAGGCACCTAAAAACCGGCGCGAGCCAGTGCGCTGCTGGGTGTTACTAGCCCCTAATAATGTCACAGGTGCCTGTCGTTTTACTTGCTGGGCAAGGCGTTGTGTGAGCTGGCGTAAGCCAGCGTTATTAGTGGCACAATGTAAGGTGCCATGCCGCAGTGGTTCGCACTCAATCTGGTGCTTCTCTATGAGGGAAAACACAAGGTCTGGTGCAGCAGCTAAGGCATAGTTAAGTGTGTTTCCTGCAACGTGGCCTAGTGTAGTTTCAACCTCATCAGGGGGTGTCCATAAACCCGCATTAACTAACCCTACGTTTCTACCAGACCCACCATGCCCCACGGTGTGTGCTTCTAGTACGCGCACGCGCATGCCTTGCTCAGCCGCGTGCAGGGCGGCGCAAAGGCCACTATAGCCAGCCCCTACAATCACAAGATCGCTATGTAGATCATCGTTAAGGGGTGAGCCGATAAAGTTATTGTTGGCGTTGGCTCGCCAAAGGTTTTGGTTAGTTATTGGCATCGTGTATTGCACCCTCTGTTCGATGGTTGCCTAGAGTCTTAGCATTATTTTAATGATTCTATCGAATTTTTGACCGTAAGGGGGGTACATCATAGCCAAAGGTGAGAAGCGCGCTTGTTTAAAAATTGGCCTAAGTTTGCTCATGGCCATAAACCCTTCTGTGCCATGGTATTGCCCCATACCACTTTCTCCTGCGCCACCAAATGGCATATCGTTTTGGCCCACATGCAATGCAGCGTCATTGAGACACACACCACCAGATCTGGTTTTATTAATCACTTTGTCTTGTAATTGCTTGTCATTACTAAATAAATATAACGCCAGAGGCCTATCTTTGCTATTAATGTAGCCCAGTACGTCGTCTATATGCTGGTACGCCATAATGGGTAAAAGGGGGCCAAATATCTCTTCCTGCATCACCCTCATCGTGCCTTTAACCTGGGTTAATAAGGTAGGAGGAAATTTTCGAGTAACATCATTAGCTTGGCTATTAGGCACCAAAACCGTTGCCGTTGCGCCTTGATCAATGGCATCTGCAAGCGTGTTTTTAAGTCGTAAGTAGGCTCTGTCATCAATAATAGACGTGTAATCTGCACTTTCTATATTGGTATAACGGCCACTTATAATGATTTTTGAGGCAGCAATAAACTCATCTATCTTGCCTTCTGGAACAAAGACATAGTCTGGCGCTACACAGGTTTGGCCTGCGTTTAAGCACTTGGAGAACAATAGACGATCTGCTGCTTTAGTGATTGAGTAATCGGCAGCAATAATAGTAGGCGACTTGCCTCCAAGCTCTAAGGTAACTGGCGTCAGGTTGTTTGCAGCTGCGCGCATCACTTGGCGGCCACTGTCGCCAGAACCCGTAAAAATTAGGTGATCAAAGGCCAGTGCCGAAAAGTCTGTGCCTTTAGCGCCATGAGCAATAGTGAGCATGTCTGCTGAAAACTTCTCAGCAAACAAGCCTTTTAATAACTGGCTTAGGTGGCGTGAATTTGCAGCCATTTTAATCATGCAGCGGTTACCTGCAGCAAGGGCGCCAATGAGGGGGCTAATGCATAAAAATAACGGGTAGTTCCGTGGCACGACAATACCCACCACACCCAAGGGCTGCGGAATGACCCTATTGCCAGAGCCCAATAGCCAAATGGATGTGGAGCGTTTTTGTGGACGCATCCATTTTTTCAAATGTTTGCGAATATAGCGGATGCCATCAATACATAAAAACAGCTCCGCTAACTGCGTTTCTTGCTGAGCACGGTGGCCAAAATCTTTAGAAATAGCCTCTGCAATAGCGTGTTGATTGGTTTTTAGAATATTAAACAGATCATTTAGGCTTGCCAACCGGTGCTCTAAGCTGGGTATACCTTGGCGATCGTATGCGTTCTTTTGAGCGCTTAATAGTGCGTGCAAATGGGACTGGCTCATGTGAGTTTGGGGAGAAGGAGTAGCCATAACACAAGGGATCTGCCGTCGGTGTAAAAACACTAATGTTGAATCATAAGGCTAAGCCTCCTATGCATGCAATCATTTGCTAAAAAACTTGCGGCAAAGGGTTGCCAGATATTTTTTTTAGAAATAAAAATTGTTAAAAAACAAATGGTTAATGTTTTTGGCACGCTCTGTGCTTATAGGGTGGTAGACAGTAAGAAAAGCTAGAGACCCAATATGGATAAGTTAATATTTACTGTGCTTAACAGTATAAAAAGCACACAGACTAGGCAAACCAACAACGCTCACGAAATAGCTAACGTGGCAACGCCTGGTTTTAAGAAGTCCTTTAGCGAGCAAGCTAAATCCTTAGATGTCTATGTTCCTGGCACTCACAACTCGCGAGCAATGGCTGAGTTAAAAAGGAGTAACCTGGTAGACATGAGCCCTGGCGCTATGATGGTTAGTGGCCGAGCTTTAGATATTTATGTTAACGATTTAGGTGCCATCGCTGTGCAAGGGCCTGAAGGCCAGGATCTTTATACTCGGCGGGGTGATTTGTCTGTTTCGGCTAATGGTGCCTTGGTGACAGGCAGTGGCCGTTTAGTGTTAGGCGATAATGGCCCAATCACGGTGCCCCAAGGAAGCCATATATCAATCACCAGCAATGGCACAGTCACTATGATTCCCTCAGGTGCTAGCCAAGAAGTAGCAGTGGGGCGTATTAAATTAGTGGATACAAAAGGTGAAAATCTGATTATTCGGAAAGATGGTTTATATCAAGGGGTAAACGGTGAGTTGTCTGCCAGTGCTGAGGTAAAAGTGACACCTAGAGCGTTAGAAGGCAGTAACGTTAATGTAGTCGATTCCATGGTGAAAATGATCGCCTTGTCTCGAGAATACGAAATGACCGTAAATATGATTAAAAATGCTCGTGAAGTAGATGCCGCCAGCGCATCTACCATGCGTTTAAACTAATAAACAAATAGGAGATTGATATGGATTCCTCATTATGGGTTGCTAAAACAGGCTTAGATGCACAACAGCGTCGGATGAGTGTAGTTGCCAACAACCTAGCTAACGTAAATACCACTGGTTTTAAGCGAGACCGGGCGGTATTTGAAGACCTGCTTTACCAAACTATTAGCCAGCCTGGGGCGCAGGTAGACCAAAATTCAAACTCGCCAACAGGCCTGCTTGTGGGCACAGGCACACGGGTTGTCGCTACGGAAAAAATCCATAGCCAAGGCAACATGATACAAACTGATAATGCCCTGGATGTGGCCATTGATGGTGATGGTTTTTTACAGACGTTACGTGCCGATGGCTCTATTGGTTATACCCGAGATGGGTCTTTTAAGCTAAACAATATAGGCCAGTTAGTGACTGCTAATGGCAATTTATTGCAGCCTGCGATTACCATTCCAAATAATTCTCGTTCAATCACCATTGGTAAAGACGGTACGGTAAGCGTGCAAACAGCTAGTCAGCCTGCTGCTCAAATAGTGGGAAATATCCAAATAGCCAGCTTCATTAATCCAGCTGGCCTGCAGGCTATGGGTGGCAACAATTATAAAGAAACCTCTGCTAGTGGCGCTGCGCAAGTGATGACGCCAACCCAAAATGGAGCAGGTTCACTGGTTCAAGGTGCTTTGGAAGCGTCAAACGTAAACGTTGTGGAATCTATGGTGAACATGATTGAAACCCAGCGCGCTTATGAAGTGAACTCTAAAGCCATTGCAGCAGCAGATGGCATGTTACGCTTTATTAACAATAACCTTTGATGACGCGTCATCCTTTCCTGTGATTAAACCACATCATTTAATAGAGGTGAAATACATGGCTATGTTAGCGCTAAAGAGCAAACAGATGTCAAAAATGGGGTTATTCATACTCCTAAGTTTATTGCTGAGTGCTTGTGCTGGTAAGCCCATGCCAGTTAAAACCAGTGATTTCTCACCCGTGCTGCCCCCAGCACTTATTGCGAAAACTGTCGCCGATGGGTCTATTTTTTCCGGTGGTATTAATGATGGGTTATTTGGTGATAGAAAGGCCTATCGAGTCGGTGACATCATTACCATCATTTTACGTGAAAAAACCCTGTCTCAAAAAAGTGCCAGTAACGTCACGTCTCGGGTGTCAAATAATAATGCGCTGCCCCTTTTAAT
>DCAT01000051.1 GCA_002312935.1 Oceanospirillaceae bacterium UBA1126
AACCCTAAAAATAAGGAAAAGCACTTTACCGTAACAGTCGTAAAATTTGACGAGGAATTAGTCACCTTTTGTTCTATTGAAGCGGTGATGTCCAAATGTGAGGCTGCTATTCAATGGCAAGATTTAAAAGACACTAGCCAGTGGTTGCAAGGCTGGAAATAATCCACATATGCCCACGCCTAGGCTTAGCGTTAGGTTAGAGTTGATTCATGCGTAAAACTGATAAAAAATTGGATAACCAACTTAGGCATGTACTGACTGAGGTCTGCGAAGTTGCATTGAAGGATATTAATGGCTTTCAGTGGTTAACGCACTTGGTTAATTATTCGAACTTCCCCAAAAGCCTGCAGGTGGTGTGTGTTTTTGACACTAATGAAAACCTTTCTTGGTTCATGTCACAAAACACTAAAACTGAACTTGCTCATCTTATTCAGTTGAAGCTTTCCACTATTAACATTGCAGAAAACAATATTACCGCGCATATTTGTTATGACACAGAACAAAACTGTGACACAGAGCACCAGGGAAAATGGGCAAACAGGCTGGTGCAAAAAAACTATGGCAGCTAAACGTTCTTAGTAATGCCATAGGCCTCCAAGGCTCGTTCACGAGATTCTTTGATTTGAACAATGGGGTGAGGGTAAGTTTCACCTAGGGTAATATTGGCTTGGCTTAACACGTCTGCAGGGGCCTCCCAAGGGCGGTATAGATATTTATCAGGTAGCTCTTTGAGCTCAGGCAGATAGAGCTTGGTATATTCTCCTTGGGGGTCAAATTTTTCGCCTTGTATGATGGGGTTGAATACCCTGAAATAGGGTGATGCATCTGTGCCGCACCCGGCGACCCACTGCCAGCTTGCACTGTTGCTGGCTAAGTCTGCATCTACGAGGCAATCCCAAAACCAACTGGCCCCTAGGCGCCAGTCAACCAATAGGTTTTTGATAAGAAAGGATGCGACAACCATACGTACGCGGTTGTGCATATACCCTGTTTGCCAGAGTTCTCGCATACCTGCATCAACCAAAGGGTAACCTGTTAAACCGTGTTGCCAGCGCTTTAGCCAAGCTGGATTATTTTCCCATGGAAAATGGTCAAAGTTGGCCTTTAAGTTTTGGTTAGGCAGGCCTGGAAAATGAAATAGCAAATAATAAGAAAATTCTCGCCAACGTATTTCTCTCTTAAAGTGCTCACTGTTCTGATCATCCGCTATGCTCAACAATGCATTGATAATCTGCTGTGGTGATATATCTCCAAAATGAAGGTGAGGAGATAACCTAGAAATTGCCTTTAAGGCAGGCCTATCTCTACCATCCTTATAATCGTTTATGCCGTCAGACAAAAAGCGGTTAAGTAGCGACGATGCACCTGCTTCACCGGGTGTCCAATGCTTATAAAAGTTAGCATCCCAATTAGTTAAAGGTAATAAAGCTAGGGTATCTAGTGGAATGGCTTTAGGGTCTTTGGTTAATCCTATAGGGAGCGTAGGTGCGGGCAATAGATCGATAGGGCGATCTATTTTGCTCGCTTCACGGTGATATGGAGTAAATACTTTATACGGGCTGCCGTCTGTCTTAAACACCGTCCAGGGCTCGTTTAGCAAAGATCCATTGATGCTACAGGCTTTAATGCCTTGGGATGATAATTGCACTTTAATGTTTTGGCTTTGGGTTATATGGTAGGGCTCGTAACATCGGTTCCAGTAAACTGTTTCCACAGCAAAACGCTGGCACAAGTCAGCGATAACTGTGGCTGCATCACCATGGTAAATATTTAGGGCGTTGCTTAATGATACATCCAAGGCCTTCAATGAATGATGCAGCCACCATCGGCTAGCACCTCCCATTTTATACTGCCCTGCATTTTCATCATCTAGTATGTAAATAGGCAGCACATTGTCTGCTTTACATGCCGCTGTTAACGCTGGGTTGTCTAGTGTGCGTAAGTCTTGGCGAAACCAGATGATTGCAAGCGGTTGGTTCATCGCTACCTACTCAATTTTTTCTATAATTAGGGTTATCTGACCAACATTGAATCCCCATTTTGTCATTTCAGTTTGGTTAATTAAACGTGAATCATCAAGTTGATAAATCCAATCATTCAAGTCAATGTCCCACGTCGTTCCATCTACTTCGATGGCTAACGTATAGCGCCAATTAAAGGCAAAGCCTTGGCTTTCACCTGTAGCTTCGCCCACTGAGTCTGATGCCACACCGCTGTATTGATTATTACCATGCTTTACAAGGTTCCATACTCTGCGCTGGGTTTCACCATCATCATAAAAAAAGTCTTCTTCAAGAAGGCCTTTATTACCCTCCCATGAACCGATTAAATCAGCCCGAAAGCGTCTGATTACTTCGCCATTGCGATTTTGCACCATTCCATAGGCAGCCAGTTTTCCATCAAAAAACGTCTTCATGTCAAATTCGGGTGTGGTGGATTTATAATCTGAGATAGTGGCGCTGCATCCGACTAAAAATAAGCCTAAACAAATAGTCACAGATAAACGCGAAAATAAGCGTATGAACGGGTTATAAGTTGTCATGGGTTGATTCCTATTAATTGATTACGTTGTGCTGGTTTTATAGTGTTTGTGGATAGCCAAATCGCTGTAAAAGCAGGAGAAAACAAAGGATCATTGATAGATCCAATAAATTGATTATTAAAGAAAAAATGGCTAATACTTTTGTCGTCTACATACAATATAAGTTGATCTTGTGATGCAATATCTGGCCAAATTAACTTTAGTTTTGCTGTCCAATCAGCACTATAGCTAATTTTCTGACGTTGCCAATCTTCTATAGTGGATTGTATTAGCTGCTCAGCACTTAGGTTTCGCTTATATGTTAAATCCAGTGATAGGGGCCATTGATCCACTTGATACACCCCTGTGGGAGTGCGCAAAATCGCTTCGTAAACTTCAAACCAAAGCCACTTCATTTTGGCTGTACCAACAAACTTAAACGCAGGCATATCAGTCATTTCAACTGTGGTAGCTGAGGTAAATAAGGGCTGAACACTAATCGCATAGCTACTAGGCACCCCTAGTAAGCATATCAACGCCAGTATACTGGCCTGTTTGTTTAACTTACCCATGGGCAGGTTCCCGTATTAAGCGGTCTAACTTGACGCATATTGGCAGAAATATAGCCCAGTTAAGGGCTACAATAGCTAAACTTGTCAGTGCGCCATAAGGCAACTCAACGGCGCCCAGTTTCCAACTCACCCAATACGCATAGGTGCCTCCTACAGCACTGAAGCAAACAAGAAAGACGAGTTTAAACTTACGCAAAAAGCGCATGCTGTGGCCCAGGTTAAGGATAAATGCCATCCATAACACTAACAGCCACATCGGCCATCCGGTAAAACTAAAAAATCCGAACTGTGTTATTAATAAATCTATAGCAAAGCCAACCAAGGCAAGTGGTAGCACCTTAAAATCATCTAAGCGGTTAGGAGTTAGTGCAAAGTGTAAGGCTAAAATAGCCAAACTTATAGCCAGCCAGGCGTTGCCACCCCATATAAGGCTTAGCCACATCAATTGAAAGCTAACAGGTTGAAACCATGTCCACATTTTCATCATTGTTACCTTAATACTTGTTCTTAATTAGCTCAATATGGGCTAAACCAATGGCAGACTCGCGGAATCCGCCTTCGCAGTAACAAAAGTAATACTCCCACAGGCGAATGAAATCGTCATTAAAGCCTAACTGTTGAATGGCCTCACGGTTTTCTAAAAAACTGTCCCGCCAAGCACTTAACGTTTGTGCATAATCAATGCGATAGTCTGATAATTGTTTCATGTACATGTTGGTGTTGTTTTTAAGCAAGTCACAAATTACGCTAACAGAAGGCAAGTGCCCTCCTGGAAATATATGGCGCTGAATAAAGTCTACATTCTTAACGTAGCTATCGTAGCGTTGATCATTCATGGTGATCGCTTGAATTAGGGTCTTACCACCGGGTTTTAATAGCTTGTCTATCATAGAAAAATAAGTGGGCATAAATTTATGGCCTACCGCTTCAATCATTTCTATAGATACAATTTTAGAATATTGCCCTGTTAAGTCGCGGTAATCTTTTTTGAGTAACGTGATCTTGTGGCTAAGGTTTTCATCTTCCACACGCTGTTTGGCAAGATCAAACTGTGCATCAGAAATGGTGGTTGTGGTGACATGACAGCCATAGTTTTTGGCAGCGTAGCAGGCTAACCCGCCCCAGCCAGTACCTATTTCTAGTAGCTGATCATCTTCAGTTAAGTTGAGCGCTTCACAAATGGTTTTAAGTTTATGCTGTTGGGCTTCTTCTAAAGTTGCCTTCTCATGGGGGAATATAGCCGATGAGTACTGCATAGCATCGTCTAAAAAGACTCGGTACATGTCGTTGCTTAGGTCGTAATGGGCGGCAATATTAGTGCGGCTACCCTTTTTACTATTGCGATTAAGGCGATGCTTAAATCCGTTGATGATGTTTAATAAGAAGCCAAAACGTTGTTCGTACTGCTCTAAGGTGGCCAAATTTCGGGAGAAAAGTTGAATTACGGCCACAAGATCATCGGCACTCCATAACCCCTCAATATAAGCTTCACCGGCACCTATGCTGCCGCCCCACAAAATACGGGAGTAGGCTTTGGAATCATGAATAGTAATCGTTGCCGCAATGGTGGCATCTTTATTGCCAAACATCACTTCGTTACCATTTTCAATTAAACAAATATGTCCGTCTTTTAGCTTGTTGAGTAATGAAAATACGATCCGTTTACTTAATGAGGCTTTCTTCATTGTCTCAGTGCTTTTAGTGTTGGTCATGGTTTACTCTTTGAATTGGATTCCCCAGAAGCTGCTTTGGGTAATTCGGTTGTTTTTGTTTGGTAAGGAACGTAACGAATGCCTTTAATGTACAATTTTAATGCCTGCCAATAAATGGCTCTAACTATACTTAGGGTTACGATGGGCCAGCGCAAAAATATAGCGGTTAGTTTCTTAGTATTAATATCATAGCGTTGAGCCTCAAAAACAGCCATAAATAATCTGTGCTCACGCCAGTTTTCAATGGTTATTTTTGTGTTTGATGTGGGCGCTTTTACCTGCCACTTGTACTCCATGTCAAAATCCATAAATGGAGAGACATGAAAAACTTTTTCAGTTGCCACAGGGTCCAATAAATCAATTAGGTAGCTGTGGGTATTATTCCATGGCGTGTTACTAACCTCTGCAATAAGGTATTTTGCTGTGTTATTTTCATATAAAAAGAAAAAATTCACTGGGCTAAAATAAATACCAAAACAGCGCAGTTGTGCCAACACACACACACGGTCTACACCACTCACATCTGCGCCTAGCGTTTGTGCGGTAGCAAGGGTCGCTGCCTTTAAGCGCTTGCCCGTATCGCTGTGGTGATCACTCTCAGGTGAGGCCATGTTCTTTAAATAATCTGTCGCCTTAAGCTGCAAAGGCGCCCATCGTACAGATGAAAACCACCAGAATTTTTTATTAAGCAACTCAACTTCATCAAGGTCGATAAAGTTCATATATAGCGGATAGGTAAACTCATGCACTTTAGGGGCAAAGCGTTTATGAAATACATGCCCAATATAAAACGCACTTTTAAATGTGTTTTTAAT
>DCAT01000135.1 GCA_002312935.1 Oceanospirillaceae bacterium UBA1126
CATTAACGACCGATTAATTATTCAGAGGCGATTTTTTATGTTACCTTTATTTGTCTAACAAATGCTATGGAACGGCCAATCCGCTCCAAGATGTTATAGCACCTATGGGTTAGCCTTCGCACGAAGGTTAACCTGTATGAGTTGGTTAGTTATTTAATTGGAGAATAAAAACAATGTCTAAAGATCAAATAGATCAATTAAAAAATCCATTCACTATGGATATTAATCGTCGTCAGTTTGTTACCAGTAGTTTAGCTGCAGGTATTATTTTACCGACTGCGATGGCGGTAGCCGGAACTGCTTCAGCTGGCGCTCATAAAGCAGGTGGTAAATTTAGATTGGGTATGGGCCATGGATCCACCACAGATTCATTAGATCCTGGAACATCAGAAAATGGCATGTCGCAAAATGTATGTTTTGCTTATTGTAACCACCTCACAGAGGTCAGCAAGGAAGGTAATTTAATTCCAGAACTTGCAGTTGAGTATGGTGCATCTGCAGATGCAAAAACGTGGACTTTTAAAATCCGCCCAGGTGTGACCTTTCACGATGGTAAGGCACTTACGCCTGCTGACGTTGTGGGGTCATTCCAGTTTCATATGGGTGAAGACACAAAGTCTGCAGGTAAGTCGCTACTAGCAGATGTCACCAACATCGCTATTAATGGTGATGATGTGGTGTTTACTTTGGGCAATGCTAGCGCTGACTTTGCCTTTATTGTAAGTGATTATCACTTCCCGATTTTACCCGTACGTGATGGTCAATTAGACTGGGCTTCTGGTATTGGTACCGGTGGTTATATCATGGAGAATTACGAGCCAGGTGTGCGGGCTAAGTTTTACCGTAACCCAAACTACTGGAAGCAAGATGCTGCTCATTTTGATGAAGTAGAGCTTTTGGTGATACTTGACGTAACAGCCCGACAGAATGCCATGATGAATGGCGATGTGGATGCGATTGGTCGAGTAGATCCCAAAACTGTGCATTTGTTGGCGCGTAACCCTACCTTGGATATTTTGGAAACCACGGGCACACTGCACTACACCTTCCCTATGCGTTGTGATGCGTCACCATTTGATAATTATGATTTCCGTATGGCGTGTAAGCTGTCTGTAGATCGTGAAGAATTGGTAACCAAAATTCTTTCAGGCCATGGTGCCATTGGTAATGACACTCCTATTTCTACCGCCAACCCATTTCATAACAGTGATTTGGCGCAGCGCGCTTATGATCCAGACAAGGCAGCTTTCCACCTTAAGAAAGCAGGCTATGATGGTTCTAATGTGCAGTTGTCTGCTTCTGACGCAGCCTTTGCTGGCGCAGTAGATGCAGCCTTGTTGATTAAAGAATCAGCAGCTAAATCAGGGCTTAATATAGAAGTAGTGCGTGAGCCTAAAGACGGTTATTGGTCTAACGTGTGGAACAAGAAGCCTTGGAGCGCATGTTATTGGGGTGGTCGTCCTACTGAAGATTGGATGTTCACTGCGGCTTATATGGCTGATGGAAAATGGAACGATACAGCATGGCGCACAGGTGCGTCGGTGGAGCGCTTTAATAAACTGGTGCTGTTGGGACGTGCGGAAGTAGATTTAGTGAAACGCCGCGAAATTTACTACGAGTGCCAAGCCTTGGTTAATGACGATGGTGGTGCGTTGATCCCCATGTTTGCTAACAATGTGCATGCGCTAAGCAAAAAACTAAGTCATGGTCCAGATGTAGCAGCAAACTGGGAGCTTGATGGTGGTAAAGCAGCTGAGCGTTGGTGGTTTGCGTAACGCTTACTAACCTGAGAAAACAGGCCTGTGCTTTTTGATAAAATCACAGGCCTGTTTAATTCTTTGTTTTTTACTTGCTCACTGCTATTTTAAACGCCCGTAGAAGGTCATGCGAGCTGATTCTGACAGTGACACATTGGCTTCTGCATTGTAAGCCAGTACTACTAGCATCCGCGTTGTATCACCTTGAGTAGGGGTAACACGGTGGAGTGCATCTCTACCCCTAAATAACACCAGGTCTCCGGCAGACATGGCAAGTGCCTTAGCCTCTACTTCTCCCTTTAACACGCTGCCCACACCTGGGTAATTCATATCTCCTTGGCTAGCATTTCTTAACTTAGCAACGTACTCAAACTGGCCACCCGCTTTGGGCCTTTGCACCAATAAAGTAATGGCAAAAGATGAGTTGTCAAAGTGCCAACCTAGCTCTTGGCCTTTGCTGGCATAATGTAAATTAATTGAAGATAGCGCATCTGCATAAGGGTAAAGTTTTTCTTCTCCTAATACACAGGCTAAAAATGAGCGCAGTTCTGTTGCGTCGTAAAGTGTCCTTAGAGGCGAATCCGCAGCAATCTGGTCGTCTGTAATACAACCCTTAGAAGATTGCACCCATTGATTGCGGGGGTGGTCATTATTAAACGCGGGGTCTTTTTGGGTAAGGTATACATTGTGACCAGACTGAGTATAAAAAGCAGCACTTTGTTTATGATTACCTTCATCAATTATTGCAGCACGAGCCGCTGGCGTAAGGAAGCTTTTGAGAACTAACACCCCTTCATTATCCAATTGATGCTTGCAGGTTTGCTCATAGCCTTTATTGTGGATAGGGTGGCGAACCAGATCGATCACTTGGTTAAGTTGCATGGACGACTCCTGAGTTAATCTAGCATCAGTGATTACCTAGTTTATTGCCAAGGAATACTAAACGAATGAGCTACTATTAAGAAGGTCTAAATATAGCTAATTAGTATACCTATCCAAGCGTCACCAGAACAGACACAAATACTGTTAGAGCTAGGTTCTAGCTGCATTAAGTGTTGTTCGTCTAGTGTGTCAATAGGGCTGTTGTCTAGCTTAAAACTGGTAAGTCCATGAACATTAAAAAGCAAAAATAAGTCGGCATCTAAACAGATGGTTTGAGTAGTGTGATGCCGACTAGTAACGACGTTGGCTTTACAGTTCTGGCGCCTAGTGATGAGATTAAAATCTTGGATTGGTCCGTCATACAATTGGGCATCGATGAGGTCTTCGCCTTTAAAGTGGGCAGTATCAAGCTGCCTTTTAAGAGCCCATGTTTGTGTTTTGTTGTCAGTTAGGGTTAGACCTTTGCCATCAATTAGGACTAAACAACGATCATAACCTGAAAAGTCTGAAAACGCGCCATCTTCTGCAACGTCAGCCATACTCAGGCGCCACTGGAATGAATCGCCTAAGCCATGCTTCAATAACTCTAGGGTTGAACCTAGGCCATTTCGCCAAGGCATAGTGATGAAGTCTTCCGGCGAGTATATCTTTGTTGTGCTCATGTGATTTGCCCAGCAACTGCACGATACTTGACTAGCTGGCCACCCAGCCAGTAGCAAAGCTCTGCGGGGTTTTGCACATCCCAACAGACAAAGTCGGCGGCATAGCCTATCTTAAGTTGACCATGACTTTGGCCTAAACCAAGTGCCTGAGCACCATGGCAAGTAACCCCTTTTAAGGCTTCCAGTGGTGTAAGTCCAAATAGGGTGCACGCCATACTCATCATTAAGCGCAGGGACAAAACTGGTGCAGATCCTGGGTTGCAGTCGCTAGCAATTGCCATTGGCACGCCCAACTCACGCAGGCGTTGAATCGGTGGCAGCTTAGTTTCTTTGAGACAAAAAAATGCCCCAGGTAAAATGACTGCAACGGTGCCTGCAGCGGCCATAGCGACGGCGTCTGCATCACTTAAGTACTCTAAGTGATCACTGGATAACGCCTTGTAACGAGCGGCAAGGCCAGAACCCCCCAGGTTAGATAGTTGTTCGGCATGAAGTTTTACAGGTAAGTTATGGGCTAAAGCAGTTTTAAACACCCGTTCAATCTGTGCTACAGAAAATGCAATGCCTTCACAGAAACCATCAACAGCATCAGCCAAGCCAGCCTTGGCAAGGCTGGGAATAATTTCGTCACAGACTAAATCAATGTAAGCATCGGCCTGGCCTTGGTACTCTTGAGGCAGGGCATGGGCGGCTAAACAGGTTGTGCGCAGCGTTACAGATAACTCTTCACCCAAGGTACGGGCCACACGTAACATTTTTGTTTCTGTGGCCAGGTCTAAGCCATACCCTGACTTCACCTCTATGCAGGTGACACCATCTGCCATTAGAGCCTGCAGGCGTTTTTTAGCGTTGTCTAATAGTTGTTGCGCACTAGCTTTGCGCGTGTCTACCACTGTAGAAACAATGCCTCCACCAGCTTTGGCAATAGCCTCGTAGCTTGCACCCTGCAGGCGCATTTCATATTCGCTACTCCGATCGCCACCAAAGACTATATGAGTATGGCAATCAACCAACCCTGGCGTAACCCAACCACCACCCAAGTTAACAGTGGTTGCCTTGTGGTCAGGTAAGTCACAGGCGGGACCGATCCATTCAATATGACCATTTTTTACAGCTATAGCGGCATCTTTAATGGCGCCGTAGTCGTTATTAGAGGCCATAGTGGCAGCGTTAAAACCAACATAAACGGTATCGAATGAAGGCATGTTTTAAGTCCTATTTAGTGCGAACACACAGCGGTTAAATAAAGCTTGGCATTATTCCTGCAGGCATCATGTCATTATGACAAGCCGTGGCCAACAAATCATTGGCCGCTGCGATGTCTGTGGCAAAGTATCGGTCTTTATCATAAAAAGGTACTTGTGCACGCAGCCCAGAGCGGGCTTGCTCTAATAAGGGGCTGGTACTCAATCCCGTGCGGAAATCTAAACCTTGCACTGCAGATAAAAGTTCTACCGCTAAAATGCCTCGGGTATTTTCGCTCATGTCCCTCAAACGCCGCGCCGCAAAGGTGGCCATGGATACATGGTCTTCTTGGTTAGCAGAGGTAGGTAAGCTGTCGACACAGGCAGGGTGAGCAAAGGTTTTATTTTCACTGGCCAATGCAGCCGCAGTGACTTGAGCGATCATAAAGCCAGAATTCACCCCACCATTGTTAACTAAGAACGGCGGAAGTTGGCTAAGGGCGGAATCAATTAATAAGGCCATGCGGCGTTCAGATAAACTACCAATTTCAGCAATGGCTAAAGCTAAATTATCGGCCACCATAGCCACAGGTTCGGCATGGAAGTTACCGCCAGAGACAATATCTCCTTGATCGGCAAAGACTAAAGGGTTATCAGAAACAGCATTGGACTCTACCTGCAATACCCCTGCAGCATGGCGAATTTGCTCTAAACACGCACCCATTACCTGAGGCTGGCAGCGCAAGGAATAAGGGTCTTGCACTTTGTGGCAATTATCGTGTGAGGTGCCTATTTCACTGTTTGGGGTGAGCAGATGACGATATGCTGTTGCTGAGTCTATCTGCCCTCTGTGGCCGCGTGCGTCGTGAATGCGTGCATCAAATGGGCTGCGACTGCCCAAGGCAGCTTCTACAGATAGTGCGCCACAAACTGTGGCGGAAGCCCACAGGTCCTCAGCATTAAATAACCCCTGTAGGGCAAAGGCGGTAGAGGCTTGAGTACCATTGAGTAATGCCAAGCCTTCTTTGGGCGCCAATATTAATGGTTTTAAACCTGCGATTTTTAACGCTGCTTGACCAGAGATGATTTCACCTTGATAGCGAGCCTGACCTTCACCCAGCAAAACCGCACTCATGTGCGCCAAAGGCGCTAAGTCACCAGAGGCTCCAACTGATCCCTTTTCTGGTATACAGGGAAAAACTTCGGTATTAATGAGTGTCATCAAAGCCTCGATCACACTTAGCCGGATGCCAGAGAAGCCTCGAGCCAAGCTGTTTACTTTAAGCACCATTACTAAGCGCACCGCCGCGTCATCCATTAATCGTCCAATACCTGCTGCATGGGACAAAACAATTGAACGTTGCAGCTCTTCAAGGTCTTCTACTTCTATTCTTGTATTGGCCAATAACCCAAAACCGGTGTTGATGCCGTATACCGTTCTATTTTCTTCAATAACTTGATTAACCAGTTGCTGGCTTTTGTGGATGGCTGGTAGCGCGTCACTGGAGATTGTTACGCATACCTTGCGACGCGCCACTTGGCGTAATTGGGCGAGTGTTAGAAGACCTGGTTGTATTTCAAACGTGTACATAACGTGCCTCAATGGGTTTTATTGTGCTTAATCATAGGAAGGTTTAAACCTTTTTCTTGGGCGCAATCTATGGCAATTTGGTAGCCTGCGTCTGCGTGGCGCATTACCCCTGTCGCTGGATCATTGTGCAGTACGCGAGCGATACGGGCAGCCGCTTCGTCGGTACCATCGCACACAATTACCATGCCTGAATGCTGAGAAAAGCCCATGCCTACGCCACCGCCATGGTGCAATGACACCCAAGTGGCACCAGAAGCGGTATTGAGTAGGGCATTGAGTAATGGCCAATCAGACACTGCGTCTGATCCGTCCTGCATACCTTCAGTTTCTCGGTTGGGGCTGGCAACAGAGCCAGAATCTAGGTGATCACGGCCAATGACGATAGGCGCTTTTAGCTCGCCACTGCGCACCATTTCATTAAAGGCTAAACCTAATTTGGCCCGTTGGCCTAGGCCAACCCAGCAAATACGTGCAGGTAAACCTTGGAATTGAATGCGCTCACGTGCCATATCGAGCCAGTTATGTAAGTGGGCATCATCTGGGATGAGTTCTTTAACCTTGGCATCTGTGCGGTATATGTCTTCTTTGTCACCAGACAGTGCCACCCAGCGAAACGGCCCTACACCACGACAAAACAGTGGGCGGATATAGGCAGGAACAAAACCTGGGAAGTCAAAAGCATTCTCTACCCCTTCTTCTAGCGCCACCTGACGGATATTATTACCGTAATCTACGGTGGGAATGCCTTGGCTATGGAACGCCAGTAAAGCTCTCACGTGAATAGCCATAGAGGCTTTGGCAGCCTTAATGGTTGCTGCAGGGTCATCAATGGCATTTTGGCGGTAGGTTTCCCAGTCCATATTTTTTGGTAAGTAACCGTTTAAAGGGTCGTGGGCAGAGGTTTGATCAGTGACTAAGTCTGGCTTAACGCCGCGTTTCACCAGCTCTGGTAAAATGTCTACTGCATTGCCCAGTAGGCCAATAGACTTGGCTTCTCCAGCCTGCGTGTAGTGTTTAATTCGTGCTAACGCATCATCAATATCGGTAGCCTGTTCATCTAAGTAGCGGGTTTTTAAGCGCAGGTCTATGCGGCTTTGCTGGCACTCAATATTAAGTGAGCACGCTCCTGCCAAACTTGCTGCAAGTGGCTGGGCTCCGCCCATGCCACCTAAACCCGAAGTTAAAATCCAGCGGCCTTTAAGGTTGCCACCAAAGTGTTGCCGGCCAGCTTCAACAAAAGTTTCGTAAGTGCCCTGAACAATGCCTTGGCTACCAATATAGATCCAACTACCTGCGGTCATTTGGCCGTACATAGCTAAACCTTTGGCATCTAACTCATTAAAGTGATCCCATGTTGCCCAGTGTGGTACTAGGTTTGAATTAGCAATAAGAACTCTTGGCGCATTAGTGTGCGTTTTAAATACTCCCACCGGTTTACCAGACTGCACTAAAAGTGTTTCGTCTTCTTCAAGATCGGTTAAAGAAGAGACGATCTGATCATAACTAGCCCAATCTCTTGCAGCGCGGCCAATACCACCATACACCACTAGCTCATTTGGATTTTCAGCTACGTCTGGGTCTAGGTTGTTCATTAGCATGCGCAGGGGCGCTTCAGTCATCCAGCTTTTGGTGCTGATTTTTGTACCAGTCGGTGCTGTTATATTTCCGCTACGGGTGCGGCGAGCTTTGAGGTCTTCGGCGTTAAGCATGTGCGTTTTTCCTTACATGTATATACAAGTGGTCAAACATACGCCAATTTTAATAATCTGGCAAGTAAAATGTATCAATTAAGGACGGCCAAAATGACCAAATAGTTGAAATAGATGCCCTGGTGAGAGCAGCCTAGCACTAGTAACAATGGTCTGGCCAGACCAAGTTCTGCGTTTAATTTGAAGGCAGGGTTGGTGTGTACTGATAGCCAGTTGTTCTGCCTCTGCAGCATTTGGGATAACGGCTTCCACCAAGTGCTCTCCTTCTGTAATGGGGGCTACTTTATTTAAATAGGCAAATGGTGTCAGTTGTGTAAAGTCTTGTTCCACATAGTTTGGGGCGAGTGTAGTATTAACAATGCGCTGTTCCAGTTGAATAGGGTGCTGGTTTTCAAAGTGGATTAAAGTTGATTTAAATATGCGCTCACCCGTGCGTAAACCTAGCCTTAACGCTTGGTCTGTATTGGCTTTAACTGTCTGTAATTCAACAACTTTTGTTGTATGTTTGTGGCCTCGGTCCGCAATTTCTTGAGCAATGTTATGGACTTCAAATAACGAAGAATGGGCCTTTTTAGGGGCTACAAATGTGCCCACACCTTGTTGCCTTATAAGTACGCCATCAGAAGTGAGCTCTCGCAGCGCTCTATTAACAGTCATGCGGCTTACCCCCAATGCCTTAACCATTTCAGATTCAGATGGCAGGCGCTGCTCGGGTAGCCAAGTTGACGAGCCAATGTTTTCCAAGATAGCGCTTTTCAGTCGGGCATAAATAGGCGCATTGGTATCTGGCAGTGCGTTGAGTAAGCTTTGAGTGGTATCTGATTGGCGTTTAGTCACAATAGGTCCATAAATCTTAGTTCTTATCGGAGTATACAATCTTGACTTAACTGTGCCAATTCATGTAATGTCTATACAAGTTAAGCACATATTATCACGAGAGTACTAATGATGAACAAGTTTTACTTTGCCGACCAAGCTTTAACAGCTTCAGGCTGGGCTAACAACGTAAAAATAGCCGTTACCAACGGTGTTATTAGTCAAATTCAGGTAGGTCAAACTAGCCAAGGGTGCCAGTTGTTAAATGGCCCAGTGCTGCCGGGTATGGTCAATCTGCACTCGCACGCGTTTCAGCGTGCCATGGCAGGCTTGGCAGAGGTGTGCTTAGATCCCAAAGACAGTTTTTGGAGCTGGCGAGACCTAATGTACGGCTTGGTCGCCAAGCTCACTCCTGATCAGGTGCGTAAAATTGCCACTCACCTCTATATTGAGATGCTTAAAGCGGGTTATACCCAAGTTGCGGAGTTCCATTATTTGCATCACCAGCAAAGTGGTCAAGCGTATGACAACCCAGCAGAAATGGCCTTGCACGTTCGCCAAGCAGCGGTTGATGCAGGTATTGGCCAGACACTATTGCCTGTGCTTTACAGTCACTCTGGCTTTGGTGGCCAAGCCCCACACCCAGGGCAAGCACGCTTTATCCATAATCTAGATGCTTATTTGCGTCTGCAAGACCAGCTTGGAAAAAACAGGGATGTGCTTAGGCATAATCAAGGCTTGTGTTTCCATTCCCTGCGCGCCGTTACCAAATCACAAATTGAAACAGCATTAACGAGCTTACCGCAAGACTGGCCAGTCCACATTCATATTGCTGAGCAAATGAAAGAAGTGAATGACTGTGTAGCCTGGAGTGGTCAGCGTCCTGTGGAGTGGTTAGCTAACGAAGTGGGTTTTGATGCCCGTTGGTGCCTAATCCATGCCACTCATGTAAATGAGCAAGAGGTAAAGACTATTGCTAATAGCCAAGCCGTTGTAGGATTGTGCCCAAGTACTGAGGCTAACCTAGGTGATGGTATTTTCCCCATCACAGATTTGGTGGCCCAAGGTGGTCGATTAGGCATTGGGTCAGATAGCCATGTGTGTGTTTCAGTGGCTGAAGAACTGCGCCTATTGGAATATGGACAGCGTTTGCGTGACCAGCAACGTAACCGAGTGTGCAGCAGCGACCAACCTAGTGTGGGCGACTTTATCTACCAAGCCAGTGCTTTAGGAGGCAATGCGGCCTGTAATATTAGTACGGGCATAAAAGTCGGTTGCCGCGCTGACTTCATCACTCTTGATATTAGCCATCCGCTATTAGCTACAGCTAAGCCTGAGCAGCTTATCAACCGCTGGATCTTTGGAATTAACCATAACCCAGTAAAAGATGTGTTTGTTGCAGGAGAGCAGGTGGTTGTTTTTGGCAACCATAAGCTTGAAGAAAATGCGTCTGGTGCATTAGTGAAGAGCCTTAAAGAGCTGCTGTCTTAAAGCACAGTACACGCTAATCGCATTAGTGCTGTCATAGTTATCAATCTATTGATGTAAAACTATTTTTAAGCATTACATGCCGTCAATTTTTTGGTTGAATTACTTGTTTTTTATTCTATATACTAATTATATAAGTAAGAGTGGAACTAGAATAGTTATGTTATTCAAGCCAACCAATAATAATAAACAAGACTTTGATCAACAAGGATTTCTTGTTATCGATAAAATCCTCCCGGCAGAGCAACTGTTGCCGCTGCATCAAGCCTTTGATGATGTATTTAATGGGGTGTTTGAAACAGGGGTGACTCCTGATGAGGTAAATTGGCAGCACGGTTCAGGTGATCCTAGCCTCACTCGCCAGGTGTGCAATGGCTGGAAGGCTAACCGTAGCATTGCACAAGTGGTATTAAGTGAAGACTTAGGTCGCAGTGTGGCCCAATTGGCAGGATGGCCCGGTGTTCGAATTATGATTGACAATCTCTTGTCAAAGCCCGCTGGGGCAAGGTCTTTGGGTTATCACCAAGACAGTGCCTATTTGTCATGGTTTACTCCAAGTGACTTGATATCCTGCTGGATTGCCCTTGACGATACTAAGCAGGCTGGTGGTACGTTAGAGTTTGTTATAGGGTCGCACAAATGGCGTAAGAGCATACCGTCAGGTGAGTTTCATGGACCAGACAATTACCGTGAGCCCATGCAATATGCAGCCCAGAGCCAAGGTGAGGAACCTCAAATTAAGTATGTTGAAGTGGAAGCAGGTGGTGGCTCTGTGCATCATGGTTGGACGTGGCATGGCTCTGGTGCTAATGAATCTGCGCGCCCTCGGCGGGCATTAGTGCTTCATTTAATGCGCTGTGATGCTGAATATGATCCCACTCAATTTGCCCAAGGAATAGGCCCTACTTACAGTCGTTATAAACATTTAGCAGACAATCAATTAGATGAAAATTATTTTCCAATTCTTTGGCATGAGAATGGCAGCAGAACAAAAGCCCTTGACGACTATTTAACTTTTTCAGCGCCAAAGTGTTAAAGACAGTCAATGAGGGCTGCTTAACATTAGTTTGTGCAGACCTAAATGCCATGCCTCTATTTAGTACTGATGATATGGGCCAGCGCTTTGGCTATGAACCAGAGATAGCTAAAGTGATCGCCCAGCAATTGGGGCTGAAGCTAAAATGGCGATATACCCGCTGGTCTGATTTTGAATCGGCGTTGTTTGATAATAAAGCAGATGCTATTTGGTGTGGGTGTGCCATAACTGCTGCTAGACAAGACCATTTTTTGTTCTCTAGGCCCTATGCAGCGTTTAATGAGTCTGTGCTGGTTCGTCGTGATTCAAACGTACTTAGCCCATTAGACCTATCCAGGTTAAACGTGGCTGCCATCGAAGGTAGTACCAATATGACGTTGGCAGAATCTTGGCTGGGGTGCCATTTAGTTCCTTTCTCAGGCCAGTCGGATGACGTTTTTGCAGACATGATTGGGGCGTTAGCGTCAGGCGAAGTCGATGCGGTGGTAGATGATGAGCCAGCCTTTGGAAACCTGTTAACTGACCCACGTTATAAACTTGCCTTTACAGTAAATACAGCTAATTTATGGGGTGCAGCAATGCAAACACACCAGGTTGAATTAAAACAGGCGTTAGATAGCGCCTTAAACAATGCCATTAAACTAGGCTTAGTGTCACACATTTGGCAGCAGCACTTAGCAGGTATTGCATATCCAGAGTCTTGTTTCACAAACTGATCACCAACATGGTGCCTCCCCCCAGTTATTACTCTTAAGTGATTTTCAAGCTCTGCTAACGACTAGTTAGTTATGTTATCTCAATCAGGTAACAGCAAACGGCCTAGTCTAATGTGTTAAAATATTGCTTGCTTTAGATGCCAACAAACAAATGCCTGCAACAGTAACGTAAAGGCTAATAACATAAGGTTTTTTTTAAAATATGATGTCACACAAGCCAGTCATTACCCTTTTAGACGGCGGTATGGGCCAAGAGTTACTCAAACGCAGCAGTAAAGACATTACGCCACTTTGGTCAACCCAAGTAATGATAGATGAGCCTGATATTGTGCGTGATGTTCATATAGATTATATCTTTGCTGGTGCCCGTGTTATTACTTTAAATGCCTATACAATGACGCCAGAGAGACTGGCCCGTGATGGCCAAATTGAAGACTTTGAAAAGCTTCAGGTCGCTGCGATTAATGCAGCGATCAGTGCGCGCGAAGCTGCTGGTATTCCAGAGGTTAAAATTGCGGGTTGTCTGCCCCCATTAGTGGCAAGTTATCACGCTGAAGTTACACCTAAATATGAGGCAATGTTAAAAAGTTATAGTAAAATAGTGGCTATTCAGGCACCCCACGTTGACGTTTTCTTGTGTGAAACTATGTCATCAATTGCTGAAGCTAAAGCCGCCTTAGTTGCTGCTAAGGAGAGCGGTTTACCCGTATGGGTTTCTTTAACGATTGAAGATAATGACCAAGGTTTACTGCGCAGTGGAGAAGCGTTATTGGACGCTGTAGCGATGCTCGATGAGTTTGGTGCTGATGCAAAACTCCTTAACTGTAGCAAGCCAGAAGCAATTTTGGCCTCATGGTCAAAAATGAAATCAGACCAAGGTTTAACGGGTGCTTACGGCAATGGATTTACTTCTATTGATAGCTTAAAGCCGGGTGGTACCGTGAAATCTATGCAGTCGCGAACTGATTTGGGTCCAGCGGCTTATGCTGAATTTGCTATGGAATGGGTCACTAATGGAGCGGGTTTAATCGGTGGTTGTTGCGAAGTTGGGCCAGCACATATTGCAGAACTTTCGAAGCGCCTTATTGAAAATGGGTATTCAGTTTAGCGAGGTTAAATTTTTTGTGCCACCCTACTCAGCGGTCTAGTCATTGAAAAGCAGTAAAGCTGTGCACTAACTGAAATTTCTGCAAGCCAAGTGTTGCAGCAAATGAATGAGACTTTGAAAAAGGCTATTAATACGCTGGAGGCTGGCGTAAAAACTTAATGTAATCTGAGTCCACCGCTTTGGTAACGCCCCTATAAAGGTTAATAATGCTAAATCAAAAGAATGACTAGGCAAACCATATTTGTCAGTGTGAAGTAAAAGGTTGTCTTTTGAGATAGAAAAATTTTGTGCAGACAATGCTTTCACATATGCGTACGAATTTAATGCAGCAGGTGCTGTTAGATTTAAATGGTAGGTTGGAACAGACAATAAATTAGTTAGCTTTATTGAAGGGTTTAAAAATTGCTCAGCTGCCAAAGAGCACATTAAAAACCACATGAAAAGTCGTTTGATGGGAGAATTCCCTCGGGCTTTTGAGTTAAAAAAATTAATTGTCGTTGGGGAAATTGATCCCGAAATAAAATACACCTAAGTGGCTTCTGGAACAGATGCCCTAGTGAAGGTGGGTGGTTTTACCAGAGGATAATAATGCCTTTAAGCAAGTGGTAAGCGAGTGCCGTTTGCCATCAATAGTAGGCCTGTTTACCTGCAACTGCGGTTTTTAGGGGCAATAGTTATCACACTAGTTAGAGCATAGAGCTATGGGTATTAGAAAAGTACTGCTGGGGTTAACCCTTTTACTACTATGGGCCAATGGAGCAGCCGTTGCTGCTGACCTTGATAAGGGCCTTCAGGCATACAAGGCAGGCGACTTTAAAACGGCTCTATCACAGTGGATCCCATTTGCTGACAGTGGCAATGCTTCTGCACAGTCTAACTTGGGTTTTATGTACGAGCGTGGCCATGGTGTTCCACAGAACTATAAGACAGCAGCAAAGTGGTACACCCTAGCGGCGGAGCAAGGCGATATAATTGCTCAGTCTAACCTAGGTGGTCTGTATGATGGTGGTAAAGGTGTTGTGGAGAGCGACAAAATAGCAGTTAAATGGCTTACCTTAGCGTCTAAGCAGGGTTATGCTAGAGCCCAATCTTACCTTGGCGTTATGTATGTTAATGGCCATGGGGTACCTACAGACTATTTACGTGCCTACATGTGGTGGAGTTTAGGCGGCCATAATGGCGACTCGCTAGCCACTCAATATAAACAAAGCATTGCTACGAAAATGACCCCTGCTCACGTTACCAAAGCAAAAAAAATGGTTAGCAGTTGTCTGCGTAGCAACTATACAGACTGCTAAGCGCTTTCAATGGGCAAACCAAATACAATAAGTACGGCGTATTGTTTGCGGTTGCAGCCGTCCACAGGTGGTGGAATTTCTCCAGGCTTTAGTGGGAATGCGTCACGGTTGGCGTTTGCGGGTGAGCAAGTGGCAGAATCACCTTCAGGTGTATAGCGCGCAGACCGACAAGGCCCATGGGTGACATTGCCAATGGTTTTTTCATCGGACAATGACCATGCCTGTTCCCCGTTGGCGTCTGGTTTTTTCACTGTGAGCAAAGAAATATGATCTTCACCGTTGGTAACGTAATAGTTTCCAGCAGGCATTGGAAACTCAGGTGCTTTCATTATTAAGCCATTCTCATCAAGCCACCAATCATTGATATCAAATCGCCATCCAGCTGGTGCAAGATTCCCCGCTTTTTGCAACAGCTGGTAAAAGCGAAGCCAAACACCTATTGGGCCAGGATCTACTCGCCAGAGGCCCCAAGTTTCTGCACCTGTTCCTGATTTTGCACCAGAGGGGGCAAGGGTTGCAATATATTGAGGTGCGATACGACGAATTTGAGTTTGAGCAAAGAGTGGACTAGAAAGTACAGTTGCCATGAGTCCCAAAGATGAGACAAGCCATTGGCGGCGGGTTAACCTATAGGGTTTTTGCATGCTTGGCCTCAGCATTATTTTACGATTGAAATCTATATTAAATTAGCAGCAACATCATCTGAAAAAATAGCTCATGGGCTATTCAACGTAGGGGTTTTCAGACGTAATCAAGCCTTAATTATAATAAGTTAAAATAGAAAGTGAGTCTATATGTTAGATTTTTGCACTAGGTTGCCACCGCGTCAAATGTATAACGCCAGCATTGGCTCACCAAAAGTACGCATTGAGTGTTTGATATGACTTGCATGAAGGATGAGTTGGCAGGGAGCAATAGTAGTCCAGCCTTTTTCCTCATGATACCAATGAGCTGTTCCACTTAATGGGAAGTCTAATTCCTCTGCCACGTGCCAATGCTTAGGGTAGGTAACATGATCTCCAAAAAGAACTAAGCCACTTGACAGCAAATCGCTATGCCAATAAGCATCAGGGCCTAAAAATTTGATCCACCCAGACTACTTTAAAAATTTTTCCCCAAAATCTTCAGCAGAGTAGGTTTGATTAAAATGTAATTTAGATTCATTCTGGATTAAACAATTAATTAACGGCTAGTTTTTTAGGTGCTTGTTTGGCCATTTGTGGCAAATAAGATAAAACGGGTAGGCTTTTTGGTACTAATATTCGGTTGGGTTTTTTTAAATTTAATGGGGGTATTAAACCTTGCCAATCAGGTGGTCACATTAAGGTTAATTGAGCCAGCCATAATTCAGCTAGGCTTGAAAAGCCTCGTGAGATGTAACAACTGTTCTTTGCCTTATTCATGCTGTTTTTAGGCCCAACCAAGCCTCTTTATACTATTATGTGATGCCATATTCACCGCCCCCGAGCAAGGTTTATTGATTTAGTTTGGTTAAAGCTTTAGACCGAGATCGTTCCCTCCATACGATTAACAAACCCGCTGCTGCAATGAGCAGTGCGCCAGGGAATAAGCTGCTCCATGGTGCTTCGTTAAAAAATAGCCATCCTAAGGCGAATGCGAGTGGAATACCAAAGTAACTGAATGGGGCTAAATTACTCTGTTCAGTCATTCGGCAGCTAACCACTAAAAATAGCACTGCAGTACCACCAAATGCCCCCATCAACACAATCCAACCCATATCAGTGGCAGAGGCTATTGGCGTGAAACCACCCCAAAAATAGGTAATTAAAAATGCCCCTATTAACGATGTTACAGACGCATATAGGTTAACTAAAGGGCTTGGGGCATCATCGTCAAACACGCGTGCAGTGACCCCAGCTAGGGCATAACACGCTGCCGCTGCAAGCGGCAACAGAGCATAAAAAGAAAAGTCTGAACTGCCTGGTTGGATTACCATAATAACACCAATAAAGCCCACCAAAACTGCCCCCCAGCGAACCCAGCCAACCCGTTCTCCCAAAATTGGGATAGCGAGTGCAGTAGTAAATAATGCGCCAGAATAAGTGATGGTGGATGCCGTAGCAAACGCCATTAACCCCAGAGACATATAAAAACAAAGTTGGGCAATAGTGATCACTGCACCGCGAAAAAAAGCCAATTTCCATTGTCGTAGCTTTAGACACCTGCCTGAGCTGCGCCACGCCCTAGATGACCATAAAGCTATGATTGATGGCACCAGCCCAAACAAGTTTCGCCACATCGAGAGTTCGGTCGCTGAGTAGGTGCTTGAAAGGTGTTTGATGATTAAGCCCATAGTATCGAATAACGTTAACGCAATAAGGCTTAAAATAATGGCAAGGCCTGTCCGGTCTGTGGTTCGCATATAAGTCCTAATTTTTAGGGTGTTTATTAGTCACTGTAAAAGCCACATTAGATAATACCAATACACTCAAAAATGCCCAAAAATAGGTCATTAAACTAGGCTAAAAGACCTAAATAAACACTCAATACACTATATAGCCAATAAGGTAATGGCGCGAATATTTATGTAAATAGGTTAGTAAAAATGACCTATTTGATT
>DCAT01000178.1:0-9306 GCA_002312935.1 Oceanospirillaceae bacterium UBA1126
ATGAGCTGGTCGTAATCGACACGCCTGTAGGTAAGGTGGGGTTGACCATTTGTTATGATTTACGCTTTGCTGAAATTCATGCAAAGCTGGTCGATTTAGGCGCCCAAATAATCGTTAATGGTGCGGCCTTTACTAAAACTACAGGCCAAGCACACTGGCACATTCTTTTGCGTGCCCGAGCCATTGAGACCCAATGTTATATTCTGGCAGCATCTCACGGCGGTCAGCATGATCATCGGCAAACCTATGGGCATTCAATGATTATTGACCCTTGGGGCGAAATTTTAGTAGAGCTGGGCGAAGGGCCTGGTGTAGCTTTGGCACGTATTAACCTTGATCATTTACAGGCAATAAGAACTGCTTTCCCATTAAAGTCGCAACGTAGATTGATATAAAAGCCAGCTAGTTAGCCAGCTATTTTATGCCATACACGCTAGTCAAAGTGAAACCTAAAACACGCTATTAGTGGATTAGTTTCTGATTGGGCTACCTTGATCTAACATGCTCACAATGCGTGCCTGAGTATCACTAGATTTCGCCAAGCGCAAAAAAGACTCTCGTTCTAAGTCAAACAAGTCCTGCTCACTCATCATTGTATTGGGCTTTATTTTACCCCCAGTAAAGATGCGCGCAAGCTCAGACCCAACGGCCACATCATGGGAGGTGATCTTCTGCTGATCTTCAGCTTCAAATAACCAGTCCATCATTTCACGATAGGTGTCCTCACCGGCCATAGGCAGTGGTTTGCGGGGCTTTGCTTTTTTTACGTTATCAAGCTGCGATAAGGCTTCACCTAACAAACGGTCTCGATTCATCATATATTGATCTTCGGGGTAAAGCATTGCCTGTTCTGTGGCCTCTATAGGTGATTTTGCTGTCCAGCCATAACCGACAAGCATGAACGCTTTCCATGCTGCTGCTTTTATGTCGCCCAGAACTTCATACCAGCGGTAGAGGTATTCTTTACAGCCACCACCACCTGGAACTACGCCTACACTGGCCTCTACTAGGCCCATAACTGAGTTGGCATGTCCGATAACGTGATCAGCAGCTAACACCACTTCAAAACCACCACCAATAGACATGCCAGCAGGAGCTGCAATAACCGGTAATGGACAGGTGTTTATTGCATGCATAGTTTGTTGGAAATAATTAAGAAAATTGTCTATGCCGGTGTAATCTTCTGTTTCAAAGAACCCACGAAAGGCTGTTAAATTGACCCCACATGAAAAGTGTTGTGCGTCATTATGTAGCACAACGCCTCGTAGCTGGCGTTTTTCGGCTTGCTCTAGAGCATGGCGGATAACATCCATAGAGTCTTTGTCTAGGGCGTTAGCCTTTGAGTGAAACTCTACAATAGCGGCATTATCGTGCACAAACCAGCTGGCTTTAGCATTGCTGTATTCAGGTGTTAAAGTTTGGCGTAGTTCAGAGAAGCGCAGCACTCCAGATGGTCGCTTAATAGCAACATAGTCGCCACATTGGTCTAAACTACACAATTGCTGATCGATAATTTGGTAAAAACCCTGTTTCTTCGCTGCCAGTAGTAGCATAGGTGCTACGTTACGATCTTCTTGTTGCATGCGCTCAACAACCCGATGAGCACCAATTTGGTCTAATAGTTCAAACGGGCCATAAATCCAGTTGTAGCCTAGCTTCATAGCGTCATCGATGGGTAATATATTACTACCAATCTCTGGAATAAGTGACGCTGCGTAGTTTAGCGTGCTAGACAACACCTGCCATGCAAAGCGCCCATATGCACTCTCGTCGTCTAACAGTTCAGCTACGCCATGGGCTTCGGCTTTTTGTGCCAAGGGCAATTGTAAACGGCTTGTTGGTTGGTATACCCCATTAGCCAAGTTCAATACTTCTTTACCAGATTCGGTGTCTCGGTAAAAACCTTGACCACCTTTATTGCCGGTTTGTCCATTAACAACCATTTGGGTCATCAGAGGAATAGGTTGCGCGTATTGATGGAACTCATCGCCTGCTGGCAAGATACTTTGTAGACTCTTGGCAACGTCTGCCATGAGGTCGATACCTATTAAATCGTATAAACCAAACACGCCCGTTTTAGGGATGCCCATTGGACGGCCAAATAAGGCGTCGGCTTCAGCGGGAGACAAGTTCATGTCAAAGGCGGTATGCAAGGCACATTGTATGGCAAATACGCCTACACGGTTGCCTAGGAATCCTGGAGTGTCTTCACATACCACAACGCCTTTACCCAAGTTGCTTTCACAAAACTCGTCTAAAGTATCGATGACATCGTCACGGGTGTGTTCGCCCCGCACCAGTTCTAACAGGCGCATAAAACGCACCGGGTTAAAAAAGTGGGTAATGGCAAAGCGCTCACAAAACGCCTGTGGCATCCCTTTAGTGAGTAGACTGATTGGAATGGTTGATGTGTTGGAAGTGACGATGGTGTCTGGCCCTGTAATCGCATCAATGCGCTGGTATAGAGCCTGCTTTACGTCCAAACGCTCAACGACCGCTTCTGCAATCCAGTCACAATCAGCAAGCTGTGCAAAGTCGTCTTCTGTGTTGCCACAGTGAATTAGTTGGCCTGCATCGTTGCTCATTAAGCCTGGAGAGTTTAAGTTTTTTAGACGTTTAAAACCACGTTCTGCTAGCGCGTTAACGCTGTCGCCAGAACTAGGCAGATCTAATAGCCAAACCTCGACACCAGCGTTAGCCACTTGGCCAGCAATACCGGCACCCATGGTGCCAGCGCCAATAACTGCCACCTTTTTGATGGGTGATTTTGCAGATAATGAATTATTAATGAGCTTGGCCATGGTTATTTCTCTACCGATTGGATAAATTTTTTCATAAAATAAAGGCTTTCTTTTGGTGCTTCCATAGGCAACATATGACCCATTTCCTTAACCACTTGCGCCTGTGTGTTTAGATCTTGTGCTAGCTTTAAACCCTCTTTTTTAGGGGTCATACGGTCTTTTTCGGCAAGAATCACACAACTAGGGCAACCTGTGCTAGCTAGTTTTTGGGCTCTTTGTGCTCCTTGAGTATAGGCATTGCACGCTGAAAGGTCTGTAGCTAAGGGGTTGTTGGCCATAATGCGAGCACCAATACCTATAGGCTGCATTCCGGGTACGGCGCTAGCGCCATACTGACTTTGATTACCGAAGCCCCACTGCAGCATCATCTCTGCAGCCGCCGTAGGATTCGTTTGTGCCATTTCTACTAACGCAGGGTTTACAGGTATTGCGCTTGCTGTGGCAAGTGCCATTACAGATTTAAGGCGATCTCCTAGTAACGAGGCAGCCTCTAATGCAACAAGGAAACCTTGGGAGTGACCGATGAGATGCACCTTGGTGACCTTAGCTTCATCCAAAGCCCTAATGAGCCAAGCCCCCATAGATTCAATGCTAGTGAGTGCTTCACCACCTGATAAGCTGTGGGCAGGAAAGTCTGGTGCGAATACACTATATCCATGAAAGGCAAACCAGCGCGCTTGCAAAGCCCATCCGCGATGGTCGGTGCCCGAGCCGTGCAACAGCACCACTGTAGGTAAACTTGGATCAAAAGGTTTACCACCGGTGGCAATAAAAGTGTTGGCGTTATCAACTTCAATATACACAGTTACACCTCCGCCTGATTAGCAACAACCTTTGCAGCCGCGCGCAAGCCCAAATTAAAATCGGCCTGTATGTCTTTAAGGGTTTCTATACCGACAGACACCCTAATAAGGTCAGCGCTGATACCTGCACTCACTAAGTCTGCTTCACTTAAGCGCGAATGGGTAGTACTGCCTGGATGAAGCACCAAAGTGCGTGAGTCCCCCACATTGGCTAAATTTGACGACAGTTGTAACGCGTCGATAAAGGCAGCACCAGCATCTCGGCCACCCTTTACACCAAAGGTGAGCATAGAGCCTGCACCCTTTGGGAATAACAGTTTGGTATGGGAGTTGGCATCGATGTCGGGGTGGTTTACCCACTTTACAGCGTCATGCTTTTGCAGCCAAGTGACCATGGCTTGGGCGTTAGATACATGCTGCTGCATCCGCAGGCTTAAGGTTTCTAATCCCTGTAATAATAAAAATGCGTTATGAGGTGTCATAGCAGCACCGATGTCGCGCATAGATTCACAACGGATACGCATCGCTAACGCAGCTGGGCCAAACTCTTCCCAAAAATTCATGCCATGAAAGGGCTCGTAGGGCTCCGTAAGCGTAGGGAATCGGCCACTTTTAAGCCAATCAAAATTTCCCCCATCTATCACCACACCGCCCACAGCGGCACCATGGCCACCAATCCACTTAGTCACTGAATGCACTACTACATCAGCGCCATGCTCAATAGGGTTGTTAAGAAAGGGTGTTGCAAAAGTTGCATCTACAACTAAAGGTATGCCCTTAGCATGAGCAGTTTCGGCAATGGCTGGCAAGTTAGAGACATCAAGGCCTGGGTTACCAATAGATTCACAAAACACTAATTTGGTATTGTCTTGTATCGCCCCAGATACTGCTTTTTGATCGTTAATATCAACAAAGGTGCAGTCTATGTTAAATCGCTTAAGGGAATGTTTGAGCAGCGTCGCGGTAGAGCCATATATTTGCGAAGCACTGACAATATGATCACCTGCTGAACATAAGCTAAAAAAGCTCACAAACAGAGCACTCATTCCAGATGCTGTACAAATAGCACCTGCACCACCTTCTAAGGCCGCTAAACGCTGCTCTAGGACAGCCACGGTGGGATTGGTGATGCGGCTATATATATGGCCACCTTGCTCCACATTAAAGAGCGCAGATGCCTCGTCTACACTGTCAAACACATAGGAGGTAGTTTGATAAATAGGCACAGCCCTAGAACCATGGTCTGATTCTGGCTGATAGCCACTGTGTAGCGCAATTGTATCGGCGCCTAAAAACGAGGATTTACTCATAGCGTTGCCTTTCAGGGTCTATTCAGAGGATAATTTTGGAGTCAAGCCTAGAGCCTCAAAGTTAAACGGTAGGCTAGTCAGCTGGCCCTGCAATGTACCCATGTTGGTTTGAGCGTCAAGTGTTAAGCTATTGCCTAAAGCGGGCAAAGAACACAAGACAAACGCTAAGTGTACCCCATATTTAGGTGAATAGGCTTGGCTAGTAATTTCACCGACCCATAAATCACCAATATAGACGTCTGTATTAGAAATTGTACACTCCTGATTAATGACTAAGCCCATTAGTTTCTTCTGAGGCACATGCTTGCGCAGCGCTGCTAAGGATAAACTATTAATATCTGCATCTAAGTCAACGTACTGGCCTAAACCACATTCAAAAGGTGTAGTGGCATAATCCATATCGTTGCCTAAAGATAATAAGCCACTTTCAACACGCTCAATTCCGTTAGGGCAACCAGGGCCCACATTAAGATCTTGCCCTTTCTCAAAAAACTCATCCCATAAAGGCAGAGCAAGGCTGGCGTCATTCACATAAATTTCAAAACCACCTTGTTTGCTCCAGCCAGAGCGTGCTACCTGCATGTCTACTCCTTGGTAGGACATGGGCTTAATACCAAAGAATTTAATGTCGCGCACACTTTCACCAAATACCCTAGCCATCAAATCTTCAGCTTTTGGGCCTTGTACGGCAAGAGGCCAAATATCTGGCTCCGTAACAGTGACGTCTAGGTTAAAGCCGATTGCTAAGCCCTGAGCCCATAACATAACATCAGTATCAGCGATGGATAACCACCAATCATTTTCCGTTAATTTGATGGCGATAGGGTCATTAACTATGCCGCCTTCAGGGTTACAAAGTGGCACATAAAAGCAACGACCAATACGAGCTTTGGATAGGTCTCTTGGCGTCATCAGTTGGATCAAATAGTATGCATCTGGTCCACTAATAGCCACTTGCTTTTCAGCCGCAACATCCCACACCTGCACATGGTCACACAAGTGCCAATAGTCTGCTTCCATACCGCGAAAGTTAGCGGCTAATAACGTGTGGTTATAGATAGTGTAGGCATGCACCCCTGCAGCTTCTACTCGGCTAGTAAATGGCGTAGCACGTGTGCGCCGAGTGATAGACAAGTTGGAGGTAGATAAGCGAGTGATAGCAAGTTCTGTATTCATATGGTACGACCAATCTAAATTATGCGGTAAATGTTTCGGCGCAATATACGCTTGCAATTCACATGGGGAAATAGACAAACCCAGCCAGTCACTTTTAAGACTCGCTAGGTTTAATTGTTCTAAAATGGACTAACGGCAGGCCGTTAGACCTAATGCTTCAAAGTTGAAAGGTAGGCCAGTGAGAGTGCCCGTAGCCTTACCTTGATCGGTATTAATTTCTACCGTGGTGGCGCTATTTAATACGGCCAAATCACACATGACAAAGGCTAACCGGCGCATGTATTTTGGTGAGTAGGCTTGGCTACTAATAATGCCTACTTTTTGGTCACCTACAAACACATCTAAATCGCTTAAACTACGGTGATACTCTAGCACTAAGCCCATGAGTTTTTTGGTAGGCGTATGCGCCCTCAGCGCTGGTAAGCTCAGGCTGTCAATATCAGCATCTAGATTGACATACTTTTCTAAACCAATTTCAAAGGGAGACGTCTCGTGGTCCATATCACAGCCAAACGATAGCAGCCCACTCTCAATCCGTTCGATTAAGTTAGGGCAGCCAGCGCGAACATCTAAATCTTGGCCCTTAGCAAACAACTCATCCCACAATTGAATGCCAATTTCAGCATCATTCACAAACACTTCATAACCTGTCTGTTTGCTCCAGCCTGAACGAGCCACCTTCATGCGCTTACCCTTATAAATAAATGGTGCAATCGCAAAAAAACCAAGTGCTTTAATTTCGTCACCAAACACGCGACACATCAGTTGCTCAGCTTTAGGGCCTTGAACTGCCACTGGAAAAATGTCGGGTTCTCTTACTTCAACATCCAAACCAAATCCAACGGCTAGGCCTTTAGCCCAAAGCAATACGTCAGAGTCTGCAACAGACAAGCGCCAATGGCGGTCATTGACTTTAATGCCTACGGCATCGTTCATCATTTTACCGTTTTCATCACACATTGGGAGGTAATAGCAACGGCCTACTTTGGCATGGGTTAGGTCTCTTGGGGTCATGTATTGAGCCAGTTGATTAGCCCCAGGGCCCATGAGGGTGACCTGTTTTTCACAGCTAACATCCCACACTTGTACATTTTCGCATAAGTGCCAATAATCCACTTCAATGCCACGAAACGAAGTGGCCAATAACGTATGATTGTAAACAGTGTAACCACTCGCACCGGCAGCCTCCACACGGCTACTAAAAGGGGTACGGCGAGTACGGCGAGACATGGACAAATGTGGGCGCATGCAAAAGGCTCCATTGCATATAAATGAGCTTCATTTTGCCTTCAAATGACCTAGGCATCAAGCGTTCTTGCTGATGTATGCATGGCCAAGTCGTTATGCTCCATGCGAAGACGCAAATACGCACATTCCTGGTCTTTATCACTCAGTGACGTGTGCCAATGCTTATATATGTGCAGCATAAGTCTGTTCATCAATGCCCAGTTCCCTTAAAGAGGACTCCATCTGAAGCTTGGCCTTGGTCATGGAGGCGGCACGAACGTGGCCATAGCCACGAACGCTGTCAAACAGGTTTATGGCAAGCAAAATATCAGCTTTGTTGTGTGTGCTCAGCAAGTTAATCAATGCATCAGCTTGGCTCACAAAATATCTTAAAAATGCACGTTCTGCTTTGCGTTCTGAACTATAGCTGTAGGGGTCTATTACACTGCTGCGAATACCTTTTAGCATTGATAAAGGCTTCATTGCATGCAGCATCCAACTTCCAACACGGTATTTTTTTGGCTGGTTAAGGTGCTTATTCCAGCCTGCGAAGCCTAGAGGTGAAAGGTTTAAGTAGACACTGAAATTACCAATAAACTCGGCATCTAACCTTGCTCTAAAGCTTGGCTGACTGAACAATCGAGCGACTTCATATTCATCCTTCACTGCCAATAATTTAAAGTAGCTGGTAGCTAATGAGCGTAATAAAGGTAGGGTTTGATCAGCAGGTAACTTTACTGATAGTGTTTCTTGCCACTGTTTAAGTTGTTGGGTGTACTGGGCTGCTAAGGCTTGGTTTTGATAGGCTATTAGGCGCTGTTGGCGATCTACTAGTAGCTCTTTGTAGCTGGGTGCTGATGGATGGATGTGCAAAATCTTTGTTTTTTCTGGCCCTACCACTGCTAATTGACGACCTAAATGCAACGCCTGAAGGTTGGCTTTTATAGCCACTGCGTTCAGTTTCACTGCTTGTTTAAGGGCATTGATAGACACTGGCACAAGGCCTTTTTGCACGGCAAACCCTAACAACATAATGTTGGCAAATATAGTGTCGCCCATTTGTATTAATGCTAATTGATGGAAATCTAGTTGGTGTATGTCTTTGTGTACGTGGTTAGCGATTAAATCCAGACATTCGTCTTGTTTGAAATCAAAGTCTGCATCTTTCACAAAATTAGATACAGGAATAAGATGGCTACTTAGCACTGCCTGTGTGGCTTGGCTACATAAACCCAGAACACTGGGCGCAACCGTAACCACTGCATCGGCAGCAAGCAAAAGGTCTGCACGCCCGTTAACAATGCGGGGGGTAGTGACCTGTTCTGGAGAACTAGCCAGACGGACGTGGCTTAACACAGCGCCACCTTTTTGTGCTAAACCAGAAAAATCTAAGGTCATAAACGCGTTTCCATCTAGGTGTGCAGCCATGCCTAATAACGCGCCAATAGTAAGAACGCCAGTGCCACCCACCCCAGTTACGGCAATGTTAAAGGGTTGCTCCAGATTCATCTTGGGTTGGGGTTCTGGCAAGTCTAGTAATACTTGTTTTTGAGCCTTTGGTTTGCGTACCTGAGCCCCTTCAACGGTAATAAATGAGGGGCAAAAACCTTTCACGCAAGACAAGTCTGCGTTGCAGCTAGATTGGTTTATTTTACGTTTGCGGCCCAGACCTGTTTCTATCGGTTCTATGGCGACACAATTAGACTGTACCGAACAATCACCGCAGCCTTCACAAATCTCTGGGTGAATCCAAGCCCGAGTCTTAATTGCTTCAAACTTACCTTGTTTGCGCAGTCGGCGCTTTTCTGTGGCACAGGTTTGTTGGAAAACAATGACACTTAGTCCCTGCTTTTCACGTAAACGAAGCATTACTGTTTCTAGCTCGTCGCGATGGCCTAAATACACCCCTTGGGCAAGATCAGATTGTTTAATTTGTTTAGGGTCGTCTGCCAGTACCACAATTTCAAGTACCCCTTCATGAAACAGTTG
>DCAT01000178.1:9677-36008 GCA_002312935.1 Oceanospirillaceae bacterium UBA1126
TCATAGCAACTGCATCATTAAATAGTATTTTGTAGGTGATGTTGGCGCCAGCAGCAAGGGACTGACGAATAGCTAAAGACCCAGAATGAAAATAAGTGCCGTCACCTAAATTGACAAATTGATGGGCTTCAGCAGTAAAGTGAGCACAACCCGCCCACATTGCACCCTCACCACCCATTTGGCTAAAGGTCTCAGTGTTGCGGTCCATCCACTGCACCATAAAGTGGCAGCCAATACCTGCTGCGGCGCGGCTGCCCTTGGGTACTTTAGTGGAACTGTTATGGGGGCAACCTGCACAGTAAAATGGGGTTCGAGTGACAGGTGCAAAAATTGCAGAGCTGCGTGCATGCTGCTGGTCTATCCGTGCTATTTGCGCTAACAAATGAACTTTGGTGTCCGAACCTATATTAAGTTTTAGTAAGCGCTGGGCTATTACCTTGGCAACCATAGGCACATCAAGTTCTTTATCCAGTGGTAATAGGCTTTGGTCCTGCTCGTCAAATTTGCCTATAATACGAGGGTGCTTATGAGTGGCTGAGTTAAACAATTGTTGTTTAATTTGATTTTCGATCATTTCACGGCGTTCTTCAACAATAAGAATTTCTTCTAAGCCTTGGGAAAATTCACGAATACCCTGAGGCTCTAGTGGCCATGGCATACCCACTTTATAAATAGTGACACCCAGTTGAGCTGCTTGCTCATCAGTAAGACCCAACTCCTGTATGGCTTGACGAGATTCTTCATAAGATTTACCAGACGCTACAATACCAAAACGGGCCTTTGGTGAAGCAAGGGTGATGCGGTTAAAGTTGTTGGCGCGAGCAAAGGCGAGTGCAGCATAGGCTTTGTGGTTTTGTAGTCTAGAATCTTGCACCTTTGGGTCGTCTGGCCAGCGCAAGTTTAGGCCGCCTTGTGGCATGTCAAAATCTTCAGGGATGATGAACTCAACATCTTCATCCCTTAAATTCACAGCTGCAGTGGTTTCTACTGTTTCAGAAATAACCTTAAACCCAACCCAGCAGCCACTGTAGCGCGACATAGCTAGGCCTGCCAAACCCATCCATATGTATTCGTGGATAGAGGAGGGGTAAAGCACGGGCATGGTGGAAGACATAAACGCGTGATCTGATTGATGAGGAACGGTGGAAGATTTCGCACCATGATCATCTCCAGCCACACATAACACGCCACCATAAGGAGCAGAGCCCGCGGCGTTGGCATGTTTAAAGACATCTCCGCAACGATCTACACCGGGGCCTTTGCCATACCACATCCCTACAAGGCCATCGTATTGGGATTCTTTAGATAGGTGAAGTTGCTGTGAACCCCATACCATCGTAGCTGCCAACTCTTCGTTAACCCCGGGTTGGAATCGAATGTTATGTTGATCCAAATAGGGCTTTGCCAGTTGCAAGGTTTTGTCTAATAACCCAAGGGGAGAGCCACGATAACCGCTAATAAAGCCACCGGTATTTAATCCTGCAGCTTGGTCGCGGCACACTTGAGCCATGGGGATGCGTGCTAAGGCCTGCACACCACTCATATACACTTGGCCAGAATGTTGGCGGTAACATTCGTATAAATCTTTGGGTTGGTGGGCAAGTGGTTTATTCATGACACGCTGTCTCATACATAGAGGATCAATAAGACAACCAGTATGCCCTTAATAGGCTGGAAAAATATTGCTTCTTATTATAGAAAAACGTAAGGATATGAAATATTATTATAGTATATGTTAATTATTTAGGACATTTGTCCTAATTTGGTGAGTTATGAAGTTAGACGCTTTTGATATTAAGATACTTCAGCAGTTACAAAAAGATGCGAGTCAGTCCGTACATGCCATCGCTGATCATGTAGGTTTGTCTCATACGCCCTGCTGGAGGCGCATTAAGCGCTTGCAAGAAAGTGGTGTGATAAGTGCTAATGTCGCCTTGGTTAATGCTAAAAAAGTGGGCCTCGGTGTGGTGGTATTTGTAACGGTAAAGCTTAATAACCATGATGAACAGTTGTTAGCCCAATTTGAAAGTGCTGCCGTGGCCATGGATGAAGTAATGCAGTGCTACATTATGTCTGGCGATGTGGATTACTTATTGCGAGTGGTGGTGCAGTCTATAGAGCAGTATGAGCAAACTCTTAAACGTAAATTAGTTAAATTGCCAGGTGTGGCGGTACTTAACTCTAGCTTTGCTTTGCGGGAGCTAAAGAATGAGCACCTGTTGCCTTGGCAGCTAGTCACCTTAGGTAAATAGCTAAACTAAGCCTTAAGGTGAAACCATTATGTAGTCGGGAATAATACCAGATTGGGCAATGTAGGGTGTGACATCCAGATTGGCGAATAAGCCGTGACCTGTGACTAGGGCTGTCTTCACACCATACGCAGCACCCCCTAAAATGTCTGTGTGCAACGTGTCACCCACCATTAAAATACGCTGCTTAGGGGGATGTTTTAAGCGTGCACAGGCTAATTCGTAAATAGCTGAATAGGGCTTACCAAAAAAGTGCACGGTTACGCCACCAATGTGGCTTAGTTGGTGGGCAAAATAACCTGGTTCTAAGCTAAAGTGATCTTCGTTAGGAGCGACTAGATCTGGATTCCCAACCCATACTGGACGAGGGTTATGACGAAGGCTTTGCATTAATAATCTTTGTTGGTTCTGTGTCCAAAAGGACGCACCAAGCAATATAAAACCATTAACCTTGTCAAATAATGAGGCATCTTCGCCTAACATCACTCCATCCACTGGCAAGGTGTGTAGCTGTGAGTCAGGCCTAGCCATAACACCCCACAGAGTAGGGCACTGTTTCTGGGTAAAGCGATGGGTAAGCCCATGGCACAGGGCATCTCGGCTAGCGACGATATACTCTAAAGTGAAGTTAAACCCCAGATTTTTGAATTTTATTTGAGCCTCTTTAACGGGTAAGCTGGCACCATTGGTTAACACCATTACCTTTTTGCCAGCCAATTGCAGTGCCTGCACTGCTTCAGGTGCATTTTTTACGGCACTTTGGCCAACATTGAGTACGCCAAATGCATCTAATAAGAAAACATCAAAGTGGTTGGCTAAATCGGTCAATCCGCCAACCTGCGTGCTTGCCGCAGGGAAATTTGCGGCAGGCAGGGTATGCCTAATGGCTTGGTAGCGTTCAAACGCCCATTTTGCCGTCACTTCATCTGTGTTTGGGTAAGTTTCAATCATATCAATTTTTTTGATGTTTCAGGAGCGCTTTTATTTCAGCTAATTCATTGCGCAAGTCAGTCATGGACGGCTCTCCGTCAGCTAATCGTTCTGCTGCGTTCTCATGTTCCATGACATTAACAACAATACCAATGACCATGTTTAAAAATGCAAATGTGGTGAGAAAAATAAAGCTTAAGAAGAACACCCAGGCATATCCATAAACAGCCATTACTTCGTACATAACGTCAGTCCAGTCTTCAAAAGTCATCACCCTAAAGAGGGTAAGCATCGAAATAGAAATGTCGCCCCATAACACTGAATTGATGTTACTAAAAAAAGTAGTTCCAACCGCAGCGTAGATATAAAAAATGATAAACATTAGCATGAGCACATACCCCAGTTGAGGTAAGGCTTTAATGAGGGAGTTAAGTAATATGCGCAGCTCTGGTACGACAGAAACCATTCGCAAAACCCGAAAAATACGAATTAGTCGCCCCACTAAAGCTAACTCACTATCTTCTATAGGAATAAGGCTAACGACGACAATAATAGTGTCAAATATGTTCCAGCCATTTAAGAAAAACCTACTCTTAGACGGATCACCAGCAAACCTAATGCTTATTTCTATGAGGAAAAATACCGTAATACCAATGTCTAAAAAACCAATAAAGCTAATCAATCCAGGGGGCATAGAGTAGGTTTTAACACCAATTACTAGTGCAGAAAGCAATATGATACTCACCACAAACAACTCAAATAGTTTGTTGGATCGTAAGGTAAATAAACGAGTTTGTAAGCGAGATGCAAGCATGAGTTGAGGCTCAGTGTTTAGGGTAGGTAGTGGGTTGTTCTGAATTATAGCGTGCGCTAATTAGGCCACCAAACAAGATGAAAATAAGTGTCACTACTGAGCTGGTTGCCATTACAGCTGTACCTGATAATCCAGCACCGATCGAGCAGCCACTAGGAAGCTGTATAATTTGCCGTGAGGCATAACCACGACTTAAAATTATGCCAAAACCAAACATGAGCCCACCAATGATGGGGCCACTTAGGCTTGCTCCACCAGTAAGAACTTGGGCTTCAGTAATGTCCCTAGTGTCGCCTTGTAAAAGCAGTTGAGTAGCCATAATGGCTACCCCCAAGCCAAATAACCAAGTATAGCTAGCACTGCTTAATTTCAGCCCAGACAGATCTAAAACCAACTTACGCAGGCAAAAGTGGCTAATAGAGGTGCCTATTCCAAAGGTTAAACCCATCGCTAGGCCAAGAAATAGTTGTAAAGGCTGAATGCCAACCTCAGTGATCAGTGGTTCGTAATCCATAGAAGATTAAGTCAGTGAGTGGATAGCAGCAATTATAGTGAGTCTTAGTCCAAAAATCACGTCGTTTGGGCCATAAAAGGATGGCTATGGTCGCAGGTAAATATAGCCTGCTTGTTGTAAGGCGACAATGGCAGGGAATCCAGCTTGCACAAGGTCTTTTTTTTCAACCTCATACAGATCCTCTTGTTTGAGTTGATAGCTAACTCAGGTGTTTTTGCAGATTAAAAATTGGACATTCTAAAAGCGTAAATTGTCTAATAACATAAAAAACCGTGCTCTTTTTGGTTATCCTGCTGAGAAAATAAAATGGTTTCGTGGCGGCATGCAAACATGGCAGGTATTGGGTTTAACGATCGTTAATTTATTATTAGCCATCACTGTTTTGGTGCCAAAACGCCACGCCATTTTTATCGTCTTTATTAAAACTCAATTTGATTCTAGGCACTTTAGTCTCTTTTTGCTGCCTGTCTAAATTATAAGTGAGTACTTATAATGCTAAAAAGTTGGGGTATAACTCAGGTTATGATAACCTACGCTTTGTATTGGTAATAAAATCTTACCAATTTAATAACTTATGGTTTAAGCCTTGTCTATGCATACCTTATCAAATACATCTAACGACCCTGTGAAGCAAGCCGGTGAAGCTGGGAATGTAGCTGCACTCATCAGTGACTTGCAACAATTGCTGCCAGCGTCTGGCCTTATTATGTCAACAGAAAGTCAAAGGCCTTTTGAATGTGACGGCTTGGCTGTATACCAGCAATTGCCTTTAATCACGGTGATCCCAGAAACAGTAGATCAAGTGCAAGGAATTCTGCGTTTGTGCTACTCCCATCGAGTGCCTCTGGTGCCAAGGGGGGCAGGAACTGGCCTATGTGCTGGCGCAATGCCCCATGCAGAGGGTGTCTTATTGGTGATGACCAAGCTCAATAAAATTTTACACATTAATCAACACACTGCCACTGCAAGAGTTCAGCCTGGTGTGCGTAACTTAGCGTTAACAGACGCAGCCAAACCCATGGGTCTTTACTATGCGCCAGACCCGTCGTCACAGATTGCCTGCACTATTGGTGGCAACATATCAGAAAACTCGGGTGGAGTTCATTGCCTTAAGTACGGACTCACAGTGAATAATCTGTTGCAAGTTACTCTAGTAACAATAGAGGGCAAATTGATTACCTTAGGGGGCGACGGTTTAGATGAACCCGGCATGGATTTATTGAGTTTATTTGTTGGTTCTGAAGGTCTGTTAGGTGTAGTGGTAGAGGCCAAGGTTAAATTGTTACCGCGAGCACCACGGGTACAAGTTCTTTTGGCTGCCTACGACAGCGTTACTGCAGCTGGTGATTCGGTGGCGGCTCTCATAGCGCAGGGAATTATACCAGCGGGTTTAGAAATGATGGATCATTTAGCTATTAGTGCAGCGGAAGATTTTGTTAAAGTTGGCTACCCTACGGATGCTCAAGCACTCCTTATCTGCGAATTAGACGGTACAGATGCCGAAGTTGAAGAACAGCTAGCGGTGGTAAGCCAGTGCTTTAAAAATCACGGAGCAAAGCATATCCGAATTGCCAAAGATGCAGCAGAAGCAGATGCCCTTTGGCAAGGTCGCAAAGCTGCTTTTCCTGCGGTAGGGCGTATTTCACCAGATTACTATTGTATGGACGGTACGATACCTCGCAGCAAAGTAGGGTATGTATTGACCCGTATTAGCGAGTTGTCCAACACTTATGGCCTGCGCGTAGCTAATGTTTTTCATGCTGGTGATGGCAATCTACACCCCCTTATTTTATTTGATGCCAGCGTTGATGGTGAGCTTGAACGTGCAGAGTTACTCGGCGGAGACATTCTTACCTTGTGTGTTGACGTGGGAGGCACTATTACTGGCGAGCATGGTGTTGGTTTAGAAAAAATGCCACAAATGCCATACCAATTTGGTGATGCAGAGCTGGCCCAGTTTAGACGTTTGAAGGCTGCTTTTGACAGTGAAGAGTTGTTAAACCCAGGTAAAGGGATTCCTACTCTCAAATATTGCCAAGAATACCGGAGCTTGCAACATGGTTGATTTAACCCAGCAGTTGGAAGAACAAATTCAACATGCGTACGTCACTAAAACGCCCCTTAAAATACAGGCTGGCAATACCAAAGCCCACCTTGGTCGGGAAACCTCGGGAGAAGTAGTTGATATGGCTAATCATACGGGTGTGGTTAGTTATAGTGCCACCGAGTTGGTCATTAGAGTGCGTGCGGGTACAAAAATTTCTCAACTCAATGATTTACTTGCTGAGCAGCAACAGCGATTACCTTTTGACCCACCGAGCTTCAACGGTGAAGCCACCATTGGTGGCACTGTGGCAGCAAATCAGACGGGTGCCTCACGGCCATGGTTTGGCGGTGTTAAAGACAGTTTATTAGGCTTAGGGCTTATTAACGGCTACGGTGAAGCAATGCAGTTTGGTGGCCAAGTTATGAAAAACGTAGCAGGCTTTGATGTGACGCGATTGCAGTGTGGTGCCATGGGCAGTTTAGGCCTTATTACAGATGTCTCAATCAAACTATTGCCAGAATTTAAAGCTGGCCATACAGTAACGTTTGAAATGACGGCAGAAGTTGCTCTAGAGGCTATGTTGCGATGGGCTAATCTTAGCCTACCCATTACGGGCATGAGCCACTTCCAAGGCCTGCTCTACGTTCGGTTGCAAGGTGGTGATAGCGGTGTCACCTCGGCGAGTAATTTTTTAGGTGGTGAGCAGCTCAACTCTGTTGCTGCGAAAGAATTCTGGCAAGCGCTAAAAGAAGGCCGTTTATTGCAGCCAACGCCTAACCAGATACTATGGCGCTGGAGTGGAGCGAGTGACTCCCCGATTGATGCTGGGTCAAATACGTCCTTGATTAACTGGGCTGGTGCTGAACGATGGATACTTGAAACGGGCTCAAACCCGCCTTTAGAAGGCCTGACACAGCACAAAGGGGGAGATCGATTAGCGCAGGTATTTGGTGCAGTGAGCCCCCCACAGCAAGCTTTGCAGCAGCGCATAAAATACGCCTTTGATCCCCATGGGATTTTAAATGCTGGCCGCTTATATTCTTGGATGTAAACTATGAAAACAATAATTGCCAAAGAATTTGCTGACCAACCTCAATTTGCACCTGTTAAAGGCATCTTACAGGCCTGCGTACACTGTGGGTTTTGCACGGCTACTTGCCCTACTTACCTCCTTTTAGGAGATGAGCGTGATAGCCCGCGTGGCCGTATTTATATGATGAAAGCGATGTTTGAGGGCGAACCTGTTACTCAAGAAACTAGGCATCATTTGGATCGTTGCCTTACCTGTAGAAGCTGTGAAACAACCTGCCCCTCTGGGGTAGAATATGGCCACTTGGTAGATCTAGGCCGTGTGGTAGCAGAGCAAAAGGCACCCCGCCCAATAGCGCAAAAGCTGGTTCGCTGGAGTTTAAGACAAGTGCTGCCTTATCGCGCTAGATTTGGCCCAATGCTTAAGCTTGGGCAGTTGTTTCGGCCAGTATTACCTCAGGTACTGAAACAGCATATCCCTCTATCGGTTCCCAAACTGCTTGCCGTAAAAAGTAACCACAAACGCATTATGCTGAGTTTGCCAGGTTGTGCCCAAGCAAGTGCTGCACCTAATACTGACATTGCTGCAGCACAGGTGTTAAATAAACTTAATATTACCTTAAAAGTACTTGAGAAAAGTGGCTGCTGTGGGGCTGTTAATCATCATTTAAACGCTCACGAAAAAGCCCTTGACCAAGCTAGACACAATATTGATTTGATCTGGCCAGAATTACAGGCAGGGGCTGAGGCGCTAGTAATCACTGCTTCTGGCTGCGGTGCTGCACTTCAGGAGTATGGCTATATGCTGCGTGATGACCCCAGTTATGCAAACAAAGCCGCCCAAGTTTCAAAGGCAGCCAAAGACATTGTGGAAATTTTAGGGGCAGAAGACCTTGCACCAGTAAAACAAAGTTTAACAAAAGCTCGGTTGGGTCAATCTGCAAGTTTAGGCAAGGTTGCTGTGCACTGCCCGTGTACCCAGCAACATGCCATGAAACTGCCATACAAAGTAAAGGCATTATTAGATGGATTAGGTATAGAAACCGCACTCACCACTAATGATCACTTATGCTGTGGCTCAGCAGGAACTTACTCGCTGTTGCAGCCCAAATTGAGCCATGAACTTCGTACGCAAAAGCTAAAGGACCTAACCATAGATAACCCACAGCTCATTGTGACCGCCAATATTGGCTGCCAACTGCATTTAGGGGGCGCGGAAGATGTGCCGGTTAAACATTGGTTAGAACTGTTAGCTGATCAATGACACGGTAATTATTTACATAGTTTGACGCAATTTGGGGGAATTAATTAGCATTGTGTGAGTCTACTTAGTGGAATGATATTGTTAAGGAAAATGAAATGAAACAAATAACATCACAAACTATCCAGAAAATGACGACACAGCTTGCTTTAAACGTTACTTTAGCCGTTTCCGGCCTAGTAGTAGCCAGCAGTGCTCAGGCCCAAACGATGCTGGTTAAAGTGCTACAGAATTCTGACGAGATAGTGGCTCAGGTTTATCAGGAAGTACCAGTTAAATCGTGTCGGTTTGAAAAAATTCCAATCTACGGCACGCAAGCTGGAGGGCAACAGGCCTCTACTGCCGATGTTGTTGCTAGCGCTATTTTTGGTGGTTTATTAGGCAACCAAATTGGTGGTGGTGCTGGCAAAGATGCTGCAACCATACTCGGGGCTATTGCTGGTGCAGACATTGCTAATAAGAAAGGCAAAAGCAAACAAGTAATTGTGGGTCATAAGCAACAAGAAGTCTGTGATGTAGTAATGCAACAGCGCTCGGTGAGCCAAGTGACTGGTTACAAAACCTACATTGAGTTTGGCGGCAACATATGGCAAATGACCACCACCATTCCCTACACTACGGGTGAGTTTTTAAGTGTTAATGTAGACATAACGCCTACTGAGTAGCGCTCACCGCTGCATTGCCAGCCCCAGCATCGCTGGGTCTGCATTACCGCCAGATAAAATCACTAACGTGGTTTTATTTTTTACCGCTAAGCTCTTATTTAAAATAGCAGCCAGTCCAACACAGCCTCCAGGCTCCACTACAAGCTTTAATAGCTGCATACACATAGCCATAGTGATCAATACGTGTTGATCGTCCACTGCTTTAGCACCATCCAAATAACGCTGAATTATGGGAAACGTAAGTTTTCCAACCATGGGTGTGACGATAGCATCACAAATAGAAGAGGGTGCATTTTTGTTGGCCAAGCGCTGACCAACACTTATCGATCGTGCGGCATCGTCATGACCTTCCGGTTCTGCGCCCCAAACAGTAATGTTTGGAAAGTGATATTTCAGTGCTGTAGCAGTACCTGACATTAAGCCGCCGCCGCCAATCGGTCCAATGGCTTGATCGGGCACTAAACCTAGCTCCTCAAGCTGATTAGCAGCTTCTAAGCCCACAGTGCCTTGGCCTGCAATAATGTCTGCATCATCATAAGGTGGAACGAGTGTGAGATTATGTTCATGAGCTAACTTAAGGCCGATGGCTTCACGGTCTTCTGTGTTGCGATCATACAGCACCACCCTAGCGCCAAGGGTTTTGGTATTGGTAATTTTAATTTGTGGCGCATCAGCGGGCATAATAATGGTGGCAGGCACCCCAAAGTAAGCTGCGGCAGCAGCAACGCCTTGGGCATGGTTACCAGAAGAATAAGCCACCACACCAGAAAGTTGGTTGGCTTGGGCAAGTATGCTGAGTTTATTAAAGGCTCCACGAAACTTAAACGAGCCGGTGCGTTGTATATTTTCAGCCTTGAATAATATTCTCCCACCTAATTCTTGATTAAGCATCGGCGATTCAAGCAACGGCGTTATTACAGCATGGCCTTTGATACGTTGGCTGGCCGCAATGATGTCCTGATAGTCGATGGCGAGAGTAGTCATAAAAACAGCCATACCTTGTATTTGAATTGTTAGAATTTTTTACACCACAAATAATAGCACCTAGGGTACACAATGCACGTAAAACTGTCTTTATGGGTTGGCATCAGTTTGCAACACACCTGAAAATAAAACCTGTGTTATCATAGTCGACTGCGTTTCTATTTGCCGTCACCCTATGACATTGACCAGCCGCCCAAAATCACGACTTAGGTTACCACCTAATAAACATCAGGTTAAACAAGAGTTAGCCCAAGATGTAGCTCATTTTCTGGCGCGTGGCGGAAGTGTAGAGCAGGTAGAACAAGGTGAAACGGCGTTAGTGAATGGCTGCTTTAATCAGCAACGCCCAGCAGTTGCTAGCCAGGTGCAAACGCGCACGCTCTTGTCTTCTGAGGTTGATGCAATTGAAAAGCGCAAAGAAGAAAGACGTTTACCTAAACCTATTCCTATGCCCATTAAAACCAACCGCCGTCCCACCAAGAAGTGGATATACGACGACTTTGGCGAACCTCTGCGTTGGGTGTGGGCTTAATAGTTTAGTCAGTATTTTATTAAGGAATAGTACTTATGCAGTTTATTATTGCCGATGACCATCCTTTATTTCGTACTGCCATGACCCATACATTGCAGCAGCGCTTCGCTGGTGCGCAAATTTTGGAGGTAGGTAGCTTGCCTGAGCTCTTGAATTTGTTAAAAACAGGCATAGAAGCAGACCTTCTTTTACTCGATTTACATATTCCAGACGCCCATGGATTTACTGGATTAGTGCAGGTTAGTGAACACTTTCCAGAGATGCCCGTTATGATTGTGTCGGGTAATGATAATCCAAGTGTTATACATAAAGCGGTAGCCTTAGGCGCAAGTGGTTTCCTACCTAAGTCAGCCTCAAACGAAGACATTGCGGTTGCTATTGATGCAGTTATTCAAGGTCAGGTTTGGATACCTGATGACCTGCCAGCACCTGCAATAGAGCCAGTTGGTGAGAAGACTGCTGAATGCATAGGCTCGTTAACACCGCAACAATTGCGGGTGTTAACAATGATTGGTGAAGGCTTGTACAATAAGCAAATTGCCTCAGAACTTCTAGTGACTGACGCCACTGTAAGGGCTCATGTGACTGAAATTTTCCGTAAACTAGGGGTCACCAACCGCACCCAAGCGGTGATCTTTTTTAATCGCTTAAAAGTAGAAGACCCTCATCACCAGACGATCTAGAGCGAGCCACCTTGTGAGGCGTTTTAGCTCACTTGTATCGTTAATACTGACTAAAGTAAACGGTTAATAAGTTTGCGCAGTACTGCAGGCTTGAGTGGTTTATGAATTAACCCAAAGCCTGACTCTTTAATGATATGTTTCATTTCATTGCTACGATCTGCAGTAATGATGATAGCGGGAGTGTCTTGAGCCATTGCCAGCCTCATTTGTGCGACTGCGTCAGTACCGAAAAGCCCTTGGTCTAAATGATAGTCTGCCAGTATGAGTTGTGGCCAAGTTTCAGCAGGCATGGAGGCAATGAGCTTTAGCCCCTGATCTGCACTGGCTATGCAATAAACATCGCAACCCCACAAAGCTAACATAGATTTCATGCCTTGCTGAATGCTCACTTCATTGTCCAGGACTAACACTTTAAAACCATTAAGTTGATAGTGGTTTGTTGGCGATTCTGTGGTTGTCTCTTGTGCTTTTGTGAGTGTAGAGTCGCCCCAAGGAACTTGAATAGAGAACATAGAGCCCTGGCCATAATGAGAAACAACCTGCAATGGGTGGGACAGGGCTCCAGCGGTGCGTTGGGCAATAGCCAAGCCTAAACCAATGCCATTTTTTTGTGCATGTGGGCCACTCTCTAAGCGTTTAAACTCAATAAATATATCGTCTATGTGGTTCTTAGGTATGCCAAAGCCGGTGTCCCATACTTGTATTTCTAGGCCATACTCTGACCGTCTGCATCCTAAAAGCACCTTACCTTTTTCGGTGTAACGCACGGCATTGGTTAGGAAGTTCTGCAACACACGGCGCAACATCTTTGGGTCGCTGTAAAGGGTTGCTGTGCTGCATTGCAAGTGAAAGGTTAACTCTTTTTGTTGGCACAGTACGGTAAATTCATTAGCCAGCTGTTGCATCAGTGAAGAGGCGCAAAAATGCTCTAGCTGTGGGTCTGTGCCACCACCATCTAGCTTAGAAATTTCTATTAAATCACTAATCAATTGTTCCGCACTAGCCAAGGAGGCATCTAAATATTCTGCAAGTTGTTGGCTTTGAGGGTCTTTTTGCAAGTCTTGCTGACGCTGGGCTAGGGCCGTAGAAAATAGTTTTGCCGCGTTTAAAGGTTGCATTAAATCGTGGCTAGCAGCCGCTAAGAAACGGGTTTTGCTTTGATGGCTTGCATCGGCTTGTGCTTTTGCTTGTTGTAACTCTAGGTTTACCTGAGACAGGGTTTCAGTGCGATCATTAACTCGTTTTTCTAGGCTTTCGTTGGCTTCAATCAGGTCTTTTTCACTTTCCCTTAGGGCAGATTCGGCGTGATGTTGTTCACTAATGTCTACATAGGTATTAACATAACCGCCGTCGGGCATAGCGTGGCCTCGTACTTCAATCACGGTACCATCTTCACGATAACGAATGCTGCGATGCTGTTCTCCACGAATAATCATTGCCATGCGTAGTTTAACTATCCGGGCAGGGTCGATGGCGCCGTATTCACCTTTTAGGGCACTTAGGCGAATGATTTCTTCTATGGGAGTGCCGACTTTCACGACACCCTTTGGGAAGTCAAAAAGTGCTAAATAACGTTTATTCCACATTACTAAATGAAGGTCTTTGTCGATTACAGTGATGCCTTGGCTTACATTGTCTATCGTGGCTTGCAAAAGGCCTCGGTTAAAGCTAACGGCTTTGGCTGCTTCACCCACGATAGAAACCACATCACCTAAATGGACGTCTTTTTGGTTCAGACTAGATTCCACTACAGCTCGTGCCGAGGAAGTACCAATAATGCCGCTTAAAGTGCGTTCAAAGTGACGTATAAGCTGGGCATTAATGGGCGCATCTTTATGTAAGTCTAATTGGGGTTCTTGAATGGCTAACTGTTTTAGTGATTCCATGGTGGCTCGGTAGCCCAAAAATCGCTCCAGTAAAGTGAACAAGTCATCCACTGAAAGGCCACTATGGTGGCGGCGGCTTTCAATAAGTGCAGACTGAGACAAGGTGTCTACGAACAAGTCGGCTTGTATGCGATCAATTAGTCTTGGCTTACTCATTTTAGACACAATGATATAGAAGAACACGTTAAGGCCTAAACTAATAATAGTTGCGTGTGAAATTGGGTCTAGCTGCAAACCAAACAATGCTGTGGGCCTAAGCCACTCAATACCAAAAGGGCCGTAATTAATTATGTTGCCAGACAGCAGGAATAACCCCGTAAGGTTGGGTAACAATAAGCAATATACCCAAGCGGAAAAACCAGCTAACAAACCCACTGTGGCACCACGTACATGGCCACCTCGCCAAAAAATTCCACCAAATAAAGATGGACCAAACTGTGCTACAGCAACAAATGCCGATAAACCAATAGAGACCAGTGCAGTGCCACTATCGATGAGTAAATAGTAACCATAAGCCAGCAGTAAAACGGCAAAAATACTCAAACGCCTTAAGTTAAGTAGTAAGCGGCCTAGGTTTTTGTTTTGTGATACATCAACTGCACGTACATGTAATATAAATGGCATGATAATGTCATTAGTAAGCATGGTGCTTATGGCTATAGTGGATACAGCAACCATCCCCATAGCGGCAGAAATACCGCCTATATAAGCTAAGATGGCAAGGCCAGTTTGTCCCTCAGCCATAGGCATCATTAAAGAGTACAGGTCTGCATTGGTGGACGTTCCAGCCAGAGCTTGGCTGCCTGCCCAAGCAATAGGAATCATAAATACACACATGCTTGTCATATAAAGGGGAAACAACCATCTCGCAGTGTTGATATGTTGTGGATTGGTATTTTCTACCGCTAACATATGGAACTGGCGTGGCAGGCAAACAACAGCAATAACACCTAAAAAGCTTTCAATAATGAAGCTGCTGCGAAATGGATCAAAGGCAGCCAGACTACTGCTGCCTTTTTGTTCTTCTAATTGGTTAAAAATATCATTAAAACCATCATTAATGACATAAGTTGCAAACAATCCAATGGTCACAAAAGCAACAAGCTTAACCAAAGACTCTACTGCAATGGCTAAAACCATGCCTGGGTTATGGGCTGATGTATCTACTTGGCGTGCCCCAAATAAAACACTAAAAATACCAATGAGTAAGGCAATCATTAATACCGAAATATCTGCCTGAGAGTCACGCAAACCATCTTGGGCGGTGAGTACAGCGTAGCTCAGGTCTATCGCTTTAAGTTGTAGGGCAATGTAGGGCAGTAAACCCAAGGTAGCTATGAGGCTAATAATTACAGCAAGTCGCCTGCTTTTGCCATAACGTGAGGAAATGAAATCAGAAATAGAGCCAATGTTTTCACGTTTGGCAATAAGTACGATTTTGTAAATGATGCGATGACCGAGCAGGAAAAAAAGTATTGGCCCAAGATAGGAACCCAAAAAATCCCACCCAGACGTAGCTGCCCGGCCTACAGAGCCATAAAATGTCCAAGAAGTTAAAAAAACAGCCAAGGATAGGCTGTAGATAATGGCCTGAAGGTGTTGGTTGGCGTAGGCCCTATATGACAGCAGCTTATCTCCAAGCTTGGCCACACCTAGCAGAAGGGCAAAGTAAGCCAGAGAGATAAGTAGTACAGAGCTGCTGGTGAACATAGAAAAATAAATGGTTTCAATAAAAGTGTTGGTAGGGTAACACGGTAAATGGTGGCTGGTCATTGGGGGTGCCAAAACTCACTTCCCCCAACTGCAAACTTCTAACCCCCGACTTAGACCTAAGTCTATGAACCGACATATATCTAATACCGGTGAATCTTGTCTGAGGGTACCTTAGTCCAAATAAGAATATTTCAAAGCAGAGTCTATTATGACCCAAAGCTCGAAAAAACCGACTTATCCAGCACCGGGACTAGATACGTTCCCCAAACTTTTGCAACACAATGCTCGTATGTTTACTGATAAAGATGCCATGCGTGAAAAAGAATTTGGCATATGGCAGTCATGGACTTGGAGCCAGGTAGCCGATGAAGTTGAGAGATTTGCTTTGGGCTTGCAGGCTAATGGTGTTAAAGCTGGAGACGCAGTTCTTATTATCGGTGGTAACCGTCCGCGCACGTATTGGACCATGTGTGCTGTGCAATCCCTAGGGGCGGTGCCTGTGCCGACTTACCATGACTCGGTGGCAAGTGAAATGCAATTTGTAATTGAACATTCTGAAGCGCGAGTCATTGTGGCTGAAGACCAAGAACAAGTAGACAAAATTCTAGATGTAAAAGACCAGTGCCCGGCAGTAGAGCTAGTCATTTATGATGATCCTCGCGGCATGAAAGGTTACGACCCAGAACTAGTCAAAATTCAAGATTTTGTGACGATTCAAGCACAAGGTGAGGACGTTCGTAAAAAGAACCCTAAACAATTTCAAGAGCTTGTCAGTATGGGTAAGGGAGAGGATATCTCTATTATCCTTTACACCTCAGGCACCACTGGTAAACCTAAAGGTGTTGTGTTGACCTACGATAACACCCTACTGACAGGATACTATGGAGGTTTGCTTGAAGGCCTTACTGAAAATGAAGAAATACTGGCTTATTTGCCAGTCGCTTGGATTGGCGACCACATTTTTTCTTACGCTCAATCTTACGCTATGGGGTTTTGTGTTAACTGTGCCGAAAGCTCTGAAACAATAGCTGCAGATATGCGTGAAATTGGCCCTACCTATTATTTTGCTCCTCCTAGAGTATTCGAAAGCTTATTGACTAACGTGCAGATACGCATGGAAGACGCGGCGCCATTTAAGCGAAAAATGTTTAAATACTTTATGCAAGTGGCGAAGACAACAGGGATTAAACTATTAGAAAAAAAGTCAGTTAGCCTTTTTGACCGGTTTAAATACGCGCTGGGTAATGTGCTGGTATATGCACCCCTTAAGGATGCTCTGGGGATGGGTCGTGTGCGTTTAGCGTATACCGCAGGCGAGGCTATTGGTGGTGAGATTTTTGATTTCTATCGCTCCCTAGGCATAAACATTAAGCAGCTATATGGCCAAACAGAATCATCTGTGTTTATTACGGTACAGCCAGATGGAGAAGTTTTTCCAGACACAGTAGGTACTCCAAGCCCGGGTGTTGAACTGAAAATAGCTGATAATGGTGAGGTGATATACCGCAGTCCAGGTGCTTTTCATAGTTATTTTAAAAACCCTGAATCTACCGCGTCTACTAAAACATCTGAAGGTTGGGTACACACCGGTGATGCTGGCTTTATGACCCAAAGTGGCCACTTACGTATTATTGACCGGGCTAAAGATGTAGGTGCATTTAACAGTGGCAAAATGTTTGCACCTAAATACATTGAAAATAAGCTTAAGTTTTTCCCTCACATTCAAGAGGCCGTAACTTTTGGTGACGGTCGTGATGAATGCATGGCCTTTATCAATATTGACCTAGGCGCGGTGGGTAATTGGGCCGAAAGAAACAACATTGCCTATGCCTCTTATCAAGAGTTAGCAGCGCACCCTGAAGTCAACAAAATGGTGGGTGAAAGCGTTTCTCAGGTGAACGAATCGTTATTAGGTGATGAAATGTTAGCTCATTCCCAGGTAAGTCGCTTTCTTATATTACACAAAGAGCTAGACGCTGATGACGGTGAATTAACCCGCACGAAAAAGGTTAAACGTAAGCTCATAAACGAACGTTACAAGGTGCTGATCGATGCATTGTATGCAGGCAAAACGCAATGCTTCATTGAAACCGAAGTTGCTTTTGAAGATGGTCGCGTTGGTAAGATTTCCGGTGACATCAGTATCCATGATGCCAAAACCTATAACCCTGTAGCCCAAGCGAGCTAAGCCATGAGTGAACCATTGCAAAAAATGGAAGCGGCCTCAAAACTGTTAGAGCTGAAACATATCGACTTATCTTTTGGCGGTGTAAAAGCCATCAGCAATATTAGCTTTGATGTTTTGGAAGGTGAGGTTCGTGCCATTATTGGCCCTAATGGAGCTGGTAAAAGCTCCCTGCTCAATGTAATTAATGGCTTTTATCATCCCCAGCAAGGGGAAATTTGGTTTGATGGCAAACAGCGTCACTCCATGAAACCTTATCAGATTGCTTATCAGGGTATTTCTCGTACCTTCCAGAACATTGCGTTGTTTAAAGGCATGAGTGTGCTGGATAATATTATGACTGGGCGCTTTACGCACATGCATAAAAATATGCTGTGGCAGGCTCTATGGAAAGGCCCGGCGGAACAAGAAGAAATTGAAAATCGTGAGTTTGTTGAACACATTATTGATTTCTTAGAGATTCAAGCGATTCGTAAAACCCCAGTAGGGCGCTTGCCTTATGGTTTGCAAAAGCGTGTTGAGTTGGGGCGTGCCCTAGCTGCGCAGCCAAAAATGCTTTTACTTGATGAACCCATGGCGGGCATGAACGTAGAAGAAAAAGAGGATATGTGTCGCTTTATTTTAGACGTGAACGACACGTTTGGCACCACTATTGTGCTTATCGAACATGACATGGGCGTAGTAATGGACATAGCAGACCGTGTAGTCGTATTAGATTATGGTCGAAAAATTGGTGACGGCACTCCAGACGTGGTGCGTAATGATCAAACTGTAATCGATGCCTATCTTGGCGTGAGTCATTAAGGGGACTATGTATGAGTGCTGATTTTTTATATACCATCGAAGTAATACTCAACGGCTTAATGGCTGGAGTAATGTATTCTTTGGTTGCCCTTGGCTTTGTACTAATTTTCAAGGCCTCCGGAATTTTCAACTACGCACAAGGTGTAATGGCGCTATTTGCTGCACTCACTTTAGTGGGTATACAAACTGGGCAAGTACCCTTTTCTCACCTTATTAATGCCATCTTTGGTACCAATGTCCATCACTTTGGATGGCAGGTGCCCACCCTATTAGCTATTGCTTTAACAATAGGTGTAATGGTGGTGTTTGCCATTATTGTAGAGCGCTACATATTGCATCACTTGGTTAACCAAGAGCCTATTATTTTGTTCATGGCCACCATTGGTTTAGCCTACTTTATGGAAGGCTTTGGCGACATTATGTGGGGTAGCGACATTAAAACCTTAGATGTGGGGCTGCCCTCCGGTGGTTCACTTTGGTTGGAAGAGTACACGTTAGGCTGGGCGGCAGAAGGAGAACAGTACTACGGCATGTACCTAGACAAACTTGATATGGTAGCCAGTTTAGTGGCCATAGTGTTAGTGGTTTCATTAACTATATTTAGTCAGTACACCACTACTGGCAGGGCCTTGCGGGCGGTGGCAGATGATCACCAAGCAGCCTTGTCTGTGGGTATTTCATTGCGCACTATTTGGGTAATTGTGTGGTCTATTGCAGGTTTTGTGGCTTTGGTGGCCGGTATTATGTGGGGTGCCAAGTCTGGTGTTCAGTTCTCACTCTCTCTAATAGCTTTAAAGGCTTTGCCAGTATTAATGTTGGGTGGCTTTACCTCCATTCCAGGGGCCATTATTGGTGGTTTGATAATTGGTGTAGGTGAGAAGTTGTTTGAGTATGCCATTGGCCCAATGATTGGTGGGGCTACAGAAAATTGGTTTGCTTATGTATTGGCCCTTATGTTTCTTGTGTTTAGACCGCAAGGGTTGTTTGGCGAAAAAATTATAGAAAGGGTGTAACAGATGTTTTATCGCGAATCGGGTGATTTTAAAAAGACTTACCAAAAAGACAGCCAAACCTTTCCTATCAAGTTTGACCGCTGGCGCTATTATTTTGTCATGTTGGTGGCCTTTGTTGTTGTACCCATGTTCCTCACAGACTACATTGCTAATGCTGTAATGATTCCCTTTTTAGTATGGGCTATCGCGGCACTAGGGCTGAACATTCTGGTAGGTTACACAGGGCAGTTATCTCTAGGTACTGGTGGCTTTATGGCGGTAGGTGCCTATGCCACCTATAAGCTTATGACCGCATTTCCAGGCATGGACATGGTAAGCGTTATCCTGCTTTCGGGGTTAATAACCGCAGTAGTGGGTGCCTTGTTTGGATTGCCCAGCCTACGTATTAAAGGCTTTTACTTAGCAGTAGCGACATTGGCAGCCCAATTTTTCTTAGTTTGGCTGCTAAATAAAGTGCCGTGGTTTTATAACTACTCTGCATCCGGCCAAATTAGTGCCCCACAAAGGGAAATGTTTGGGGTGATTATTACCGGCCCTCATGCCACGCCAGTTGCTGGATATTTATTTTGTTTGGGCTTTGCTGTCGGTTTGGCTTGGATAGCACGTAACCTCACTCGTGGGCGCTTGGGCCGCAGTTGGATGGCGATCAGAGACATGGACATTGCAGCAGAAATTATTGGTGTTAACCCATTAACGGCTAAGTTGTCGGCCTTTGCCGTTTCTTCGTTTTTTGTTGGCATTTCTGGCTCTTTATTCTTTTCAGTTTACTTGGGTGCAGCCGAAGTGACCGAAGCGTTTGGTATTAGCGTTTCTTTTTCTGTGCTATTCATGATCATTATTGGTGGCCTTGGCTCTATTTTTGGTAGCTTTATCGGGGCGGCATTTATGGTGCTAATGCCGGTGTTACTGAAGAATGTGTTGGTAGGTGCCATGGGATGGCCTACAGATTTAGCAGCCCATTTTGAGTACATTATTGTTGGTGGGCTTATCTTAATATTCCTTATTATAGAACCTCATGGGCTGGCACAAATGGCCCGGGTTTTAAAAGAGAAATTGCGGCTTTGGCCGTTCCCGCACTAGGCTAACACAGAGCCTTTTTGGCTTGGTGTAAACCACTTAGTGTTGTTTCATGCTCATTTGAGCAAAATAAAAATAAGTCGAAACCTTAGGAGGATGACGACATGAAATTTACTAAACTAGCAACTGTTGCTTTGACTACACTGGCTGTTTCAGCGCCTGTTGTAGCTGATCTAGTATTCCCATCATTGAGTTACCGCACGGGGCCATATGCCGCGGGTGGTGCACCTTATGCTGATGGCTATGCAGATTACTTTACGTTGTTGAACGAGCGTGATGGTGGTATCGGTGGAGTTCTGACCGCTGTGCCTGAATGTGAAACTGGTTACAACACTGCTAAAGGTGTGGAATGCTATGAAGCAACAAAGGGTGATGGTGCGCTAGCGTATCAACCTTTGTCTACGGGCATTACTTATCAGTTGATCCCTAAAACCATGGCCGATGACATTCCATTAATGACACAGGGCTATGGCCGTACGTCTGGCGCAAACGGAAAAGTGTTCTCTCATGTATTTAACTTCCCAGCCAACTACTGGTCTGGAGCGAGCCGTATTATCAACCGTATTATGGAAGAGAATGGCGGCACGATTAGCGACCGGAATATTGCTTTGGTTTACCATAACTCCGGTTATGGCAAAGAGCCCATTCCTACGCTAAAGGCATTAGCAACAAAGCATGGCTTTAACCTGACCTTGATCCCGGTAGATCATCCTGGCCAAGAGCAAAAGTCTCAGTGGTTGCAAATTCGTCGTGAACGCCCAGACAATATAATCCTTTACGGTTGGGGTGTAATGAACCAAGTGGCTTTGAAAGAAGCCGCTAATATTCGTTACCCAATGGATCAAATGTTTGGCATTTGGTGGTCTGGTACTGAGAACGATGCCCTTGAAGGTATGGGTTCACATGGCTACAAAGCAGCTACTTTTCACAACGTAGGTAGCGATTATCCTGTCTATAAGGATATCCAAAAGTTTGTAGTTGATGCAGGTTTAACTGCAGGTGATGGTTCTAACGTGGGTACTGTGCTGTATAACCGTGGTATGTATTCTGCCATGTTAGCAGCAGCTGGAGCTGCCAACGCACAAGAGATTCATGGTGTTAAAGACATTACTTCTGGCATGATGCGTGACGGCCTAGAAGCATTGAACGTAACCAATGAATTTATGGCTGCAGCTGGTATGCCTGAGTTTGGCCCAGAATTTAGTGTTAGCTGTTCTAACCATGGTGGCCCGGGTAATGTTGGCATTCAGCAGTGGGATGGTAATTCTCGCGAATGGAAGCTAGTGGGTGGTTTTGAAGCGCCAGATATGGAATTGATTAATGCGCTTATTAAAGCTGACTCTGAAGCTTATGCTGCAGAAAACAACATCACTCCACGTGACTGTTAAAAGTTGAGTTAACGCTTTAACTTAGTGAGGCACCTAAGTATGTGGGTGCCTCTACTTTAACGTTTTACTAAAATAGATTGTTTTGCTGGTGATAGGATAAAATCATGACCACAGAAAAAGCACCGATACTGGCCATAAACAATATCGAGGTCATTTATGATCATGTGATATTGGTATTAAAAGGCGTATCTTTAGAAGTGCATGAAAAAGGCATTGTGGCCTTACTTGGCGCTAATGGCGCCGGTAAATCTACCACCATTAAAGCGATCTCTAACTTGTTGGGCTCCGAGCGCGGAGTAGTCACTAAAGGCACCATTGAATTTGAAGGTAAAAACATAAACACCAGTAATCCAGCTGAGCTGGTAAAAATGGGTGTAGTGCAGGTGATGGAAGGCCGGCACTGTTTTGAGCATTTAACGATTGAAGAAAACCTACTAGTTGGTGCTTATGCCCGCACAGATGGTCGTCGGGCCATACAAGATAGCCTAGAAATGGTTTACAACTATTTTCCGCGCTTGAGGGAAAGGCGTAAAAGCCAAGCAGGATACACATCGGGTGGCGAACAGCAAATGTGTGCAATCGGCCGTGCTTTAATGGCCAACCCGCACATGATTTTGTTAGATGAACCGTCTATGGGATTAGCCCCACAGTTGGTGGAAGAGATTTTTGAAATTGTTAAGAAGCTCAATGAAGAGCAGGGCGTAACTTTCTTACTAGCAGAACAAAACACTGCTGTTGCCCTACGTTACGCTACCTATGGTTACATTATGGAAAACGGTCGAGTAGTAATGGATGGCAAAGCCAGCGACTTACGTGAAAATGAAGACGTTAAAGAATTCTACCTAGGCGTTAGTGATGGTAAAAAGAAGAGCTTCCGTGATGTGAAGCAGTACCGACGCCGTAAGCGTTGGTTGGCTTAATGATTATGTTAGTAACGTAATCCATCCCCGTCCCACCAAAACCACAGCGTTTAGGGATTGCTGCAACCCCTTGGCCGTGCCTATGGTACCTATTTAATAGCGCCATTTAACCACTCACACTAAGCAAACTTTAGGTTTATCAACATAAAGCACGCCACATGATAAAGGACACACCATGACTGATTTTTATGACAACCTAGAAACCCGTGACCCTGACCAACGCCAAGCTGAACAAATAAAAGCCATAGCGCACCAAGTTGCTCATGCTCAAGCCACATGCCCTGCCTGGGCAGATATTCTCAAAGCAGTCAGCGCTGTTGATATTACTTCTGCCCAAGCCCTTGCTGCTTTGCCTGTTACTCGCAAATCAAGCCTGATTGAATTACAAAAGACCACGATGCCATTTGGTGGTTTCGTCAGTTCTGAGGCGGCGCCACTGGCGTATATTTTTACATCCCCAGGGCCTATCAACGAACCAGGCTTTGATGTGCCAGACCACTGGCATTTTGCTAGAGCACTCTATGCTGGTGGTTTGCGTAAAGGCGACTTGGTGCACAATACCTTTTCCTATCACTTTACCCCAGCAGGGGTGATGTTTGATAACGCATTAAAGGCCTTAGGCTGCCCAGTAATAGCTGCAGGCACTGGTAATAGTGACATGCAGGCTCAAAGCATCGCAGCCTTAAAGCCTAAAGCCTATGTAGGCACCCCCTCATTTTTGAAAATAGTGCTAGAAAAAGCTGATACCTTAGCACTGGACATTAGCTCCTTAACCCATGCAGTAGTGGGTGGGGAGCCATTTTTTCCAGCACAACAAGCCTTCTTTAAAGCCCGTGGACTAAACGTATTGCAAGGTTATGCTACGGCAGACTTAGGCAGTATTGCTTATGAAACACCAGCCCAAGAAGGCATGGTGATTGATGAAGATGTGTATGTAGAAATTGTACGGCCAGGCACCGGAGACCTTGTAGCAGATGGTGAAGTGGGTGAGGTGGTAGTGACTAACTTCAACCCACATTACCCACTTATCCGTTTTGCTACGGGTGATATGTCTGCCATTATGGCAGGTCAAAGCCCCTGTGGGCGTACCAACAAACGCATTAAAGGCTGGATGGGGCGTGCTGATCAAGCCACCAAGGTGAGAGGTATGTTTGTTCGGCCAGAACAAGTGGCAGACTTAGTGGCCAAAAATGAATCTTTGGTCAAGGCTCGCCTGCGCGTGACTCAGGTGAATGGTCAAGACAGCCTGCAAGTATTGTGTGAGGCCACAGTAATTTCCCCTGAACTTACGGCGGCAATTAATGATAGCGCACGCAGTGTGTTGCATCTGCGGGCAGAGGTAGTGTTGCAAGAAGTGGGAAGCCTGCCTAACGATGGTATTGTTATTCATGACCAACGCGAGCATTAGGGCTCTAGTTAATGAGGCTAAAGACATATTTAACACTCAATTAAGCGCTGAATAAATAAACAAAGCAACACAGTTTATGGCGTACAGTGCAGCGATAGGTAAGGTGTTGGCGCGGGCGATTTGGCTACCCTTAATGTGATAATTACCCTGCATAACTAACAAGGTACCTGAAACTGGGTTGATAGCACTGCCTAAGCCCCAAGCGGCTAAAAAAGTCATCGCTAACAAATTTGGGTTAGGCTCTAGCGTTAGCAACAATGGTGCAGTCACTGCCATAATCATGATGACATGCACGCCTAAACGAGCTGCCACTAAGCAACAACCTAACGTTAAACACGCTTCTAGAGGGCCGTAATGGGTAAAGGGTAGCCACGGTGGCATTACCTTAAACAACGCGCCTAAGCCAATAGCAAACACCCCTGCAGCTAAAAATAAGGTGATCTCGTTATGCATGTTGGGCAAGCGGTTAGTAATGTGGGAATGAAGTTGGTTTGTACGTCCTTCGGATAGCAACACTATAATTACCAACAGGGGGGCGCAAATAGCAATAATTTGCGTAATGGCAATAGTTGGCCACACCTCATGAGCAATAATCACTGTAACTGCTAATAGCGCAGGAAGAACTAAATTTCGCCCCTTCAATGGATACCCGGTAAGCTTTGACTCAGGGGCTCGATGTAGCCTATACAGCATGGCTAAACTGATCAAACCCATCGGCGCGCCAACACTCATTACTGCTAACATTTGCATGTTTGGTACAAGGCTTAAAGTGTAGGCCATTGCGGCAAAAAAAGGTGACCAAAGAGCGCACATTGCAAAATTAATGGTCAGCATGCTGGCTGCGCGAGTATCTATCTTTCGGCTCTCGTTGAGCTTCTCTGCAATAATTAATAACGCTGATACGTTAATAATTGCACTAAAAAAGTGCCCCGAAGCTAACGTGCTTATGAGCCCTTTTTTACCTACCGGCAGTACTCTTTTTTTACTTCGCTTAGAAGGTGTGGCAATAAGGCTTAAAAAGCTCACTGCAGCCAGCATTGCCAGTAATTGAGTATTGCTATTAATAAGCTGGTAAAGCGGTGCAGAGGCGCCCTCAAGGAGGCTGAAGCCTAGGCTGGCAAGCCCAACGCCGATTAGCGCCATTGATTGAATCAAAGAGCGGTGTGCAAGTAACCGAAAAGATGAGATTGCAAAGCCCCATAAAAGTATGCCGGCAATGGGATAAAGCGTTGGGAAGGGCAGTGCTAGCACACTTAAGAGCGCTCCTATTGCTAGGCTGTAACCTCGGACTTGGTGAATCAAAGGGAAGCTCTAGAACCATGAATTTTACTGAGAGTCACCTGCTCCCGCTTTATTAAGGCTTGCCATATAGGTTGGGCTAACATACGTTCAAAGTAGGCAGACAGGGTAGGCCAACGATGATGATCTGGGCGTTCACCACCGTGCATAAAGCTAATCAGCTGACTGGTAATGGCGATGTCTGCCAAAGAAAAGCAGTTATCTACAAAATAGTCCTGAGTTCCTAGTTGGCTAGCAAGGTAGTCTAGTAATGGAGGGATCTGTTGTGTTAGCACAACTTGGATGTGGTCTTCATTGGGTGCTTTACCAGAAGGTCGTATAATGCGTTGTTGAAATACTGCAAAAGCGAGTAACGGCGCTAGTTCGTAATCAGCAAATTTTTCTAACCAGCGCACTTGTGCCCGTGACTTGGCATCGGTGGGAATAAGTGGTGTTAAGGCCTCATGATTTAAGGTTTCAATAAGGTAATTGCAAATGATGCTTGAATCAGCTTGGTGCCAATCATTTTCTTGAAGCACAGGAATCTTTTTCAAGGGGCTAATGTTAACGAAATTATCTGGCATGAATCCGGGTGCCACTATTTTAAGCGCATATTTAGTTTTAGAGAGGCTTAGCAGATACATCACTTTGCGAACAAAAGGCGAAAGAGGTGCGCCATAAAGGGTAAAGGCCATGTTAGTAATCCAAAAAATTTAGTGGGTCTATTGTCGCTGAGGGTTGGCGCAAACTCAAATAATTTAGTAATTTAAAGGGCTGTTGTAATAAATAACTAAGTGGTTGAAATAAACCCAATATTTTTCACATTAGTGCTTGACAGAAAACGGCTCAATCACTAATATGCGCACTCCAGTTTGGTACAGCTAAAAGGCAGTATCAACCGCGAATGTGTCCCGTTCGTCTAGTGGTCTAGGACACTGCCCTTTCACGGCG
>DCAT01000178.1:36318-36495 GCA_002312935.1 Oceanospirillaceae bacterium UBA1126
GCCCTTTCACGGCGGTAACAGGGGTTCGAACCCCCTACGGGATACCACTATTTTTTTGGAATGCAGTTAGTAGCAAGTCGTTTAACTAAAATGGCTGGCTTTAACTGCAAGCCTAAATAGTAAAGGTTAATCACACGCCTTCAACAAGTGATATGTAGCGGGAATAGCTCAGTTGGT
>DCAT01000046.1:0-3939 GCA_002312935.1 Oceanospirillaceae bacterium UBA1126
AATCTTGAGCTTGATTTAGCGGCCTTAAATAGCTCTTCATCAAGCATACCAATAATAGTATTAGACTCCCCTATTACTTTTTCCACTTCTAAGGTTAACGTGCTTAATAACCTTAATATTGGTAAGTACAGTGGCAAAATAACGAACTCAAATAATCCATTAGGTTATAAATTAACTGCACAATCTACAGCGGGTGATTTAAATATTTCAGGACACTCAGTATTATCTAGCGAAGAGTTGAAGTCCCAGTACCTTGTGCAACCCAACTCCAAAACAAACCCTCAATTAACAAAACTGTTAGACATCATGGGGCAAAAACTCCAAAATGGTGATTACAGTTTTAATACGGCCTATGCATTATGAGCCAAGCATTTATGAATAAACATTTAATAACTCGGTTTTTTAGTGCTTTTGTTCAGCCTAGACTATGCCTTAAACCTTACCTTTTAGCAGCCTTAGGCCTCGCTATAGTAGGTATGTTGCTTCCTAGCCAAGTTCAGGCAATCGATGAATGGAAATATAAGCTAGACCTAGACTATAACCTGCGATTCGATCAACTGAGTTGGAACATCGCTGGTAATTTAGCGGGCACTGGGCCTAACGTTATCTCAGATCTCAGCTGGAACAATGTAGGTTTTCATGAAGCAAGGCTAGGCTTTCGTTTTATTGGCGATGATACCTGGTACCTCAAAGGCTATACCTCAAAAGCTTGGGGGTTTACTGGTACTAACCAGGACTCTGACTATAATGGCGATAACCGCAGCTTAGAATATTCTAGATCTGTAGCAGACTCTGACCGCAGTTCGGCTGAAGACTTTAGTATAGCCATTGGCCAACAAATTCGTATTGACAACCGTATTGGTATCACACCCTTAGTAGGTTTTTCTAGCCATAGGCAAACATTTACCATGACTAATGGCAACCAGACAGTATGTGATTCCTGTAGTCGTGGCCTAGGCCCTTATGCAGGCTTAAACTCCACCTTTAACACACACTGGCGAGGCCCTTGGTTGGGGCTAGACTTGCGCCTAGCTGCAGCCAAACGCTGGACTACCTATGCCGAGCTAGATTGGAATTTACGTAGCGACCTAAAGCACCCCAAAAGTCAGGATCAAACTGCCCGAGGCAAGGGTACTCACATTGGTTTAGGCATGTCCTATGCGCTATTAGTACCCAATAGTTTTTTCAATGTTGGCGTAAAACAAAACCAATACTCCACCCGTGCTGGTGTCCATAACTTTTACCTTGCTAATGGTACCGTTTCTAGTCAACGCCTCAATGCCGTTAACTGGCGTTCTAACACCATCACTGTTGGTATTACCTCACAGTATTAACTAGGAACCTGCTATGTTTGCACGAGAACAACTTTCCTATGAATCAGTAAAACTCACTCCTCGCCCAAAAATGACTGATGAAAGCGTGCAGCAGGCTGCTTTGGCTTATTACCAAACCATGAAAACACGCCATACCGTCCGTGATTTTATTGACCGAGAAGTGCCAGAAGATGTGATTCAAAATTGTATTCGCACAGCAGGCTCCGCACCCAGTGGGGCCAACCACCAGCCATGGCATTTTGTGGCTATTCGCAACCCAGAAATAAAGCACGCAATGCGTTTAGCGGCCGAAGCCGAGGAAGAGAAGTTTTACGCAGGCGGCGGCGGAGATGAATGGATTAAAGCGTTAGAACCCATTGGCACTAATGCTGACAAACCCCATTTAGATATCGCCCCTTGGTTAATTGTTATCTTTGCACAACGCTATGGTGTGTTTGACGATGGCACCCGTTTTAAAAACTACTACGTGCCCGACAGCGTGGGCATAGCCACAGGCTTTCTTATTTCTGCGTTACACCATGCTGGCTTGTACAGCCTCACACATACGCCAAACCCCATGCGCTTTCTCAACAAGCTGCTTGGCCGCCCAAGCCATGAAAAAGCAGTGATGATATTAGCGGTAGGCCACGCCTCTAAGGACGCCACTGTGCCTGGTGTAGCAAAGATAAAAAAGCCATTAGAAGAAATTCTCACTGTGCTCTAGCTGTTAAAACTAAACAGCAAGGCATCGCTAAAATTAGTGCACCAACACCTGACTAAGGAACTTTTTAGTGCGCTCTGATTGTGGGTTCTCAAAGAATGCTATGGGTTCATTCGCCTCAATAATTTTACCTTCATCCATAAAGATCACTCGGTCTGCCACTTGCTTGGCAAACCCCATTTCATGGGTAACCACAATCATGGTCATGCCGCTTTGAGCCAGGTCCGTCATGGTGTCTAGCACCTCAGCTACCATTTCAGGGTCCAGTGCTGAAGTAGGTTCATCAAATAGCATCACCTTGGGGTTCATGCACAAGCTGCGGGCAATCGCGACGCGCTGCTGCTGCCCTCCTGATAACTGCGCTGGGTATTTGTCTGCTTGCTCAGGAATATTAACTCGCTCTAAATACTTCATGGCTATTTCGTGGGCTTCTACTGGAGGTACTTTATTAACCCACATTGGGCCTGCTGTGCAGTTTTCTAGAACCGTCATATGAGGAAACAGATTGAAGTGTTGAAATACCATGCCCACCTCAGATCGAACTTTGTCAATGTCTTTCATGTGTTGATGTAACTCAACACCATTGACAATCACCGAGCCCGATTGGTGTGCCTCTAGGCGGTTTAAACATCTGATGAGTGTCGATTTACCAGACCCAGAAGGGCCACAGATAACGATACGTTCGCCAATATTCACCTCTAGGTCAATGTTCGTGAGTGCGTGGAAATCGCCATAGTACTTATTCATTTCCTTGATGGAAATAATCGGCTCTTTTACCTTCTGATTTGTTTTAGACATGACTTATCTCGACTGCCGTTTTTGGTATTTACGTTCGATACGAGACTGTATAAGTTCTAATACCATGGTCATCATCCAATACAGCATGGCTGCGGTAATGAGCATCTCCATGTGATTGAAGGTTTTGTTACCCAATGTTCTGGCAAGAAACATGAGCTCCCATACCCCAATAACGGATACGAGCGAGCTATCTTTTAGCATCGCAATAAATTGGTTGCCCGTGGGTGGGATAATTAATGGAATAGATTGAGGTAAAATAATCTTGCGCATAATCAGGCTAAATTTGAAACCCAGTGCACGTGACCCTTCCCATTGACCAGCATCAATACTCATAATGCCGGCACGGAAAATTTCAGTCATATAGGCGCCATAACACAGAGACAAGGCAATAATGCCCGCAGGCACTGCATCAATGACGTAGCCAATTTGAGGAAAGCCTAAGTAGATAAGATAGACCTGCATCAATAGGGGCAGGCCGCGAAAAAATGAGGTGTAAAAACTGGCAATAGCATAGGCAAAGCCGTTAGATGACATTTTGGCAACTGCACCTATAATAGCGATAAACGAGGCTATTACTATGGAGATAGCAGACACATATAAGGTGGTGAAAATTCCTTGAGTCACCATGAACCAAATTTTACTTCTTATAAACTCAAAACTCAGGTCAAAGCTATAAAAAAAGGACAAAAATAGGATGAGTAGCTCTATCCAAACGCAGATAACTTGAAGTCGAAAGTTAGGTATTAAACTGATTGCCAGTAGGTTTAAAACCATTAAAACTGCCAACATAAACGACGTTACAAAACGGCCATATAAACCACTCGTGTCAGGATCACCAAGGGCTGGTTCAAGTAGGTGCCCAATAAGGGACTGTGATGGGTCAAAGATAAGAAAACAAACGAGAACAGTAGCGAAAAGAAATGCTATAAATGTGGGTTTTCTAAGGAGTAGGTCTTCAGTAACTGTGTCCTTAATCAAGATTCGTTCCTACCTTTAAATAGTGTCAGTGACTATTCAGGTTGTCTCAAATGCACCCGGGTATGATTAGTCATACCCGGGTTTAGAGAAAATCCGAACAGGTCGGTTTTCTAGTTATTGAACGGTTGC
>DCAT01000046.1:4274-7853 GCA_002312935.1 Oceanospirillaceae bacterium UBA1126
TAATCTACGCCATACCATTTTTTAGAGATGGTGCTTAATATGCCATCTGCTCGCATTGATGCAACGATGCTGGCAACTTTTGCGTTAAGTTCACTATCACCCAAGTCAACTGTTACCGCCAATGGCTCGTAAAAAACAGGGGATCCAACCACTTTAAGTGGGTAGCCGTTCTCAATCGCTTCTAAAATAGTGGGCAAGCTACTAACAACACCATCAAGCCGAACACCATCACCCAGACGAAGGTCATCTAGCGCGATCACTGACGTTTCATATGACTTAATTTCAGCATTATCAATTTTGAAATCAAATGCAGGTGCGCCTTCAGCATCAATGGTTAAGTCTTTTTGCAGGTAAAGTTCAAAAGTAGTGCCTGTGCCTGTGCCTACTTTTTTACCGTTTAGGCCAGAGAGCTCGGCTATGCTAGAGCTTGCATGCACTGCTACAGCAGCTGGCGTGTAATAGTAAATCGCAGGGAAAGACAATATTTTTGCACGTTGTTTAGTTGGTGTCATTGAGCCCACGTGCATGTCCCAACGGCCGTACCAGTTACCGGCAGTAATGACGTCCCAGTTAGGTGTGATAAATTCAACTTCAGCACCCATCCGCTTGGCAATTTCACGGGCAACGTCTACGTCAAAACCATCCATTTCGTTTTGGTCATTAATAAATGACTGTGGTGGCCAGTTGGCATCAGTGGCTATTTTGATCGTTTTAGTGGACATAATCTTGTCCAATACGCCGCCAGCATATGCAGCGTTCACTGATAACAAGCCTGCTAGCAGTACAGTACCCAGTACAGGTTTCAATAGTTTCATGTTGAAAGTTTCCTCATGGTTATTATTTTAATGTATTGACTAAGCAATCAGCCAGCCAAAAAAATTCTGGCTGCCTTTTGTCTCTATGAACTATACACGGGTTCATCTGGTAAACAATAGCCTGCAAATGATTAAGAAAAGATAACACAGTCGACAATAAACAGACCATCATCAGGCTTAAACGCTGCATAAAGACAGACTGAACAATGCCTCAAAAGTCACCAGAGCATACAGCTGGCCTTCGAAGGTTTATAATTTAAGCTTAGCCAGCTCTAGGGCAATATTGGCCCCAAGACGGGCATTATTTAATACCAGTTGGATATTGGCCGCCAAACTCTCGCCTTGAGTCACCTGTGCAATTTTAGATAATAAAAACGGTGTGCTTTGTTTACCATGGATACCCTGCTCCTGCATTTCCACAATGGCTTCGGCAATGACCTGCTCTATGAACACTGGGTCCATAGCATAAGCGTCTGGAATGGGGTTAGCCACGACCACACCACCCGCCAAACCCATGTGCCATTTTGCCGACAACACTTGCGCTATGCTGGCTGCAGAATCTAATGAATAGTCCACCTCAAAGCCACTGTTTTGAGTATAAAATGCAGGCATTACCTTAGTTTTATAACCCACTACGGGAACACCATGGGTCTCCAGGTATTCCAATGTGAGGCCTATATCTAAAATAGACTTTACACCTGCACACACCACAGCAACCGACGTGCTGGCCAATTCTTGTAAGTCTGCAGAAATGTCCATGGTTGTTTCTGCATGACGATGAACACCGCCTATACCTCCAGTGGCAAATACCTTAATCCCTGCCATAGCCGCAATAATCATGGTGGACGCTACGGTTGTAGCACCGTCTTGCTTTTGTGCCGCGATAAAAGGCATGTCTCGGCGGCTGGTTTTAATGACCTTAAAACCACTTTTGCCAAGGTGGGTAATTTGTTGTTCGTTTAAGCCTACGGTTAAGCGGCCATTAATAATGGCAATGGTCGCGGGTTCTGCACCGTGATCTCGCACTGTCTGCTCTACTAACAGGGCTGTTTCTACATTTTGTGGGTAAGGCATTCCATGAGAAATGATGGTAGATTCTAAGGCCACAACAGGCTTATTATTAGCCAATGCCTGTTGAATACGTGGGTGTATATCAAGGTAAGTGTTTAACTGAGTGGGGTTATGCTGCACGGGGTTTCCTTTAACATGCGAAGTAGTAATTCAGGTGTTAGGTGAGGGCTAATAGTGGTTTCGCTGGCCATAGCAATTTGAGCACACACCAGCGCACTCGCTGCAGCATGCTGGGCATCACTGCCTTGCAACCACGCGCTGCCTATGGCTGCCATCATAGCATCTCCAGCACCATTACTATTGACTATATCAGTGGCTTTTACAGGCACCCTAGGCGCCATAATAAAGCTTTGAGAGGCATCACTATAAAGTAAGCCCCTAGAACCTAGGCTTAAGTATAAATGCTTTACGCCTTGGTGCAAAAACCAATGGGCTAACTCTAGTAGCTGCCTATTGGTAGGGTTTTCACCAAGGTGCACACCAGCAATGGCTTGGGCTTCTATTAAATTAGGCTTAAGGCTATGTATGTGTGATAAAAGTGGGGTTATTCGAGTGGCTTTAGCAACAGACACCGTATCTACAAAAAAATGTTGTTGTGGCAGATTTTTAACCAAAAACGCCAAACATTCTGGCGCCAAGTTGGCATCTAGCACCACCATTGACGCCGCTGTTAAGTGTGGCAAAAACGCCTGTAGTTGGGTTGCACCAAACTGATCAATCAACGTCATATCGGCAATAGCAATCTGCATGTCACCGGTTTCATCAACAATTGATAGGTACGTTGAGGTAGATTCGCCTGCTAGGGTGGCCATACCGTCAGTGTTAATGCCCAGTTGCTGACAGTGACGCCTAAGAAACGTGCCGTTGGCATCATCCCCTAAAGGCGCCATTAACTGGCAAGACTGGCCCAAACGAATAAGGTTTTCAGCTATATTTCGGCCCACACCGCCAGGGCTAGATGACACTTTACCCGGGTTAGACGTGTGCTGTTTTAATTGCTTTTGGGGTGCTCCCAAGAGGTCCATATTTGCGCCACCAACGACCACACAATGAGGTTTTATAAGAACTCCGCATGGCTGTCTGGCTGCCGGCACACGGCTAACGCATCAACAAGGGATACTGCCCCGTTCATAAGCGCCCGGCCTACAACAACCCCTGCAATGTTAGGCAACATGCGCAAAGTAGAAATGTCATCTAGGGTTTTCACCGCACCACTTGAGATCACTGGAATATGCAGTTCATCTACCATTTTAGTAGTAATAGCGAAAGTGGCTTCTGGGTGATCATCGTCAAGGTCTATATCGGTATAAATAATAGCCGCGACTCCTCGCTCTTGCAGGTCTATAGCAACTTCTAGGGGTGTGTAGATGGTTTCCTCGGTCCAACCATGGCACATTACTTTATTTTGGCGAGCGTCGATAGACACCACCACTTGGCCCGGGTACTGGTTACATAATTCGTGTAAAAAATGTCGATCTTCTATGGCTGCAGTGCCTATGACTACCCGTGAGGCGCCATGTTCAAACCACCAGCGTGCACCCTCTATAGTGCGGATTCCACCACCCACTTGTACCGGCACATCTACCGCTTGAATAATTTCTAACACCGCTTTGTGGTTGTCGTGACCGCCACGCATCACGTTATCTAAATCCACCACGTGCAGCACTTGGGCGCCATTTGAAACGTGCTGCCG
>DCAT01000041.1 GCA_002312935.1 Oceanospirillaceae bacterium UBA1126
TTTATGACCAAATAATGGCAGGCAATTCTACAGTTGAATCTAAACTGAAAAAAGCCCGTCCATTAATGAAAGCTGGTACAAAAAAGATGCCCGACTCAGCAGCAAAGAAACAACGTCAGCAACTATCTCGATTGAAAAAATCAGGCAGCATTCACGATGCAGCCGCACTATTGTTTGAGTAGTTAACTTTAAAATCATTTAGGAATAATTATCATGGCTCAACCTACCAACACATTTGACACATATGACACAACGGGGATTAGGGAAGATTTATCCAACGTTATTTATGACGTTTCTCCGGACGAAACTCCACTATTAAGTGCAATGGCTAAAGTTAAAGCCACTAACACTTTCCATGAGTGGCAAACCAACACATTGAGGGCAGCGCAGAATAACTTTCATGTGGAAGGAAGTGATACTTCCGCAGCAGCAGTTACTCCCACAGATCGACTAGGAAACTATTCGCAAATTTTCAAAGGGTCTGTAATTACTTCTGGCACAAACGATGTTGTTGAGGCTGCGGGCCGCACAAACTCTGAAATGGCATACAACATACTGCGTGTTGCCACAGAAGTTAAGCTCGATATGGAAAAGGCTTTGTTTGAAAACGTTGCTCGCGTAGCTGGTAATGCTACTACTCCACGCAAATTAGCTGGCCTTGGTGCTTGGTTAAAGACCAACGTAGTAAACATTGGTGCTAACGGAGCCAACCCTTCTGGTAACGTGGGCGGTGCTACTGCTCGGACTGACGGCACAAAGTCAGTATTCAACCAAGCAAAGTTCGATACTTGCATGCAGTCTGTGTGGACGTCGGGTGGAAAGCCAGACACAGTGTACCTTTCAGCTTTCCAGCTCAACAAGGCATTGGGCTTCGTTGGTAATAACAATCAACGCCAAAACGGAGCTACTGGTTCTGTAAACAACAACATTGCGGTCTATTTAACACCTTGGGGCAGCGTTGAATTTCAGCCCGTCCGAGAGTCAAGATCGCGTGATGTTTGGATTATCGAAAACGATAAATTGGCATTAGCCACTTTGCGTCCGATGAAAAACGAAGCGTTGGCGAAAACAGGCGATAATGAGCATCGTCAAGTAGTCTGTGAGGCCACCATGGTGGTGCGAAATCAAGCCGCTTTAGGTCTGATTGCTGATTGCACCGATAGCTAAACATATCTTAGTTATGCACAAGGGGGTGCTTTTGCGCCCCTTTTTTTTAAGGAATAATTATGGCTAAGATTGGCGAACAATTTTATAAAGACGGGGACAAGATAATCCACGTTAAGCAGCAAGATTACAGTTCAGCATTAAATCAAGCAGAGGCAATGCGTCAAAACGGCAATGCTCAGTTTGGTGAATCGGTTTGTTTAGGTGTTGTTGATAGAGCAATGATAAATGAATGGCTTAAAGAGGCAGGCGTTAAATGGACTGACCCAGCAAGACACGATGTTATTAAACGAAACATGATGAACCCTGATTACAATAAATTCAGAGTTTGGCAAGGCAATCATTAGTGTGGTCAACCATTGGCGAGGTATACCCAATTTTTATGCCAGCCCCCGTAGGCCAGACAATAGTTGCAGAGCCACAGACAAGCCAGCGTGAAGTAACAGATCGGTATAGCGTAACCAAGGTGACGGGTGTCGTTGCTTATAGAGATCGTGGGCCTATGTCTACATTGCACTGGGTTGCTAAGTGTTAGTTAAAAATTTGGTGCTATTTTGATTGCTGAGATTGCCGCAGCCAATGCGATATTTAAGGTGCTATCAACCGCTTTAGGCAACGGGAAGAGTCTTTACCAGCTAGGAACCCAACTTACTGATTACCTTGGTGCAACTCAAAAAATAAAAGACAAAGCTGGAGACAGTAGCAGCAAAGGCACAGCATTAGAAGCATTCCAATATCAAGAAACTTTAAGAAAACAGCGTGAAATTCTTGAATATCATTTGAAGAAATCACGTTTAAATGGGTGGAGCGATTTTGTAAAATTTGAGGCTGAATGGCACAGGCAACGCAAAGGTGAACAAAAAGCCTTGCAACAAAAAAAAGCAAGGCAAGCGGCACAGTTACAAAAGGATTTACAGTTAGCAATCAATATTGGTGTCTGCTTAATTTTGGCAATGGGTTTGCTGTTTGGAATAGCTATTTATTTAAAAGCGTAATTATTGAGAGATAAAACAATGTCAAATATGCCAGATTTTGAGGCAGGCCAGCTAGTTAATGCGGTAACCCAGTTAAACAAAGACGTTGAAAGCCTAACAAAGACAATGGCTAAACTAAATGATCGTCTTGCTGCTCAAGAGATTCAACTAGCCAAGGGCAAGGGCATGGCGGCTGGCGTAATCATTCTAGCTGCGGCTCTAGGTGGTGTTTCATCGTATGTCATGGGGAGAATCTAATATGGGCTTTCAGCTAGGTAAAAACAGCATGAAAAACATGGAGGGTATCGATGATCGGCTTATCGACATTGCAGAACTCGCTATTACTCTTAGCCCTATTGATTTTGGCGTCCCCAGTGACGGAGGCTGGCGTTCGGAAATTTGCCAAGCAAAATTGTATAACGCTGGCAAATCTAAATGTGATGGAAAAAATAACCTCTCATATCATCAATCGGGCAAGGCGATCGACCTGTTTTGTCTTACACCCGAAGGTGCGGCAAGCTGGGACGTTCACGACCTTACAACAGCCGCCACAGCTATGTTGCAGGCTTCCGCGCAGTTAGGCCACGAATTAAAATGGGGCGGTCTGTGGAAGTCATGGCAGGATTACCCACACTTTGAATTGAGGGACTAATTATGGGCGTTCTAAGCACAATATTTGGAAGTGGTGACGTTATAAGCAAAGGCATGGACTTGATTGACTCATTTCATACATCTGACACTGAAATGATTGAAGCCAAGACAAAGGCAAAGACTGATCTAATGACAGCCTATGCGCCTTTTAAGATAGCTCAACGCATACTAGCAACCATGTTTTCAGTTACATATATAAGCACTTATGTCTTGGTTATTGTTATGACTTTTTTAGATCGGGACGTAACAGGTGTTAAAGCCATTTTGTCG
>DCAT01000146.1 GCA_002312935.1 Oceanospirillaceae bacterium UBA1126
CATTGGCAAGCTTGGAGTATTGTGTTGTGGCAAACTATTGGTAACACGCTGATCGGATATGGGTTGTGGAATTTTTTATTACAACGCCATGCAGCTGCATTCGTAGCGCCTTGGGCATTGCTAGTACCTGTTTTTGGTATGGCTGCCTCCAGCACTTTCCTGGACGAGAGTATGCCTTGGTGGAAGTGGATTGCCGCAACCTTAATTATTGCCGGGCTCGTCCTCAATTTGCGCTCAACACCAGCGTCTGCACCCTCCAAAAAAGCGCAAAACCAGATCACCTAAGGTGTATTAGTCACCACGAGAAGTTAGTATTAACTAATAAAATAATTAAACACAGTAAAGCCGCCAAGACCAGACGTACCCAAACCAATACCTAACTGAAGGTAACCTACAAACCGCTCAATGTGCTTGTTAGAAAAGTTAAACGGAAGGCTAATGGCCACTGATAAAAGAGCCATACCGGCAATAGACCCAATGCCAAACAACAGCATGTAACCCATGCCTACCCAAAAATTTTGCGCCGCATTTAAGGTTAATACCACCAAGGCGGCTGAACCTGCCATGCCATGCATTACACCTACCATTAAGGTGCGTATTGGAAACGGGCTCTTATGCTTATGTTGGTGAGCACTCACATTGGCGCTATCTTCTTCTAAGTCGTGCTGATGAGCATGAATGTGTCGTTTGCCATGGTGTTGGTGGACATGAACATGAATCCCCTTATGGCCCATTCGCCACAGCACATCTAGGCCCAAATACAGCAGCATAAATCCTACTACACACTCTAATATGGCCGCCGTATGATCAGGAATTAAGGTGTCCGCCAGTAAGGCCGCAGTGCCAAAGGCAAAGAGGGTGAAGGTGTGCCCCAAACCCCACACAGCGCCATGACGCAATGCCGCAGACTTACCCTGCTTTTGTGTCACGATTGAAGCTACAGCAGCGACATGGTCAGCCTCTAAAGCGTGACGCAAACCAATCATAAAGCCCACTAACAAAACACTTATTTCCACTTCACACCCTTTTATTTAACAGATGACGCCATCACTTATTAACTCAATGCCTTTAACCGATATATTGTTTTATTTACGTGTTGGTGATTCTGAGCGATCACTACCTCACCACCCAGTGTATGCAGCATTACTTGGGTTTGTTGCCCATAAATACAGCGCCTAAAGCTTAGATAAGATTGTTTATTTCCACCTTTGGTTTCCAGCCCCACAAAATTATAAAGTTCAGGTAAGCTAAAATTAAGACCTTCGGCCGTTATTCTTATGGCAGTGTCTAGGTCAGCTAACCTAAGCTTTAGCGCCTCTGGATCTAACAAGTAGGTGCCAAAAACAGATTCAAGCACATAGTCATAGGTTAGCTGCGTAGTGGCCACAATATTAAGCTTTGATAAACCGCTTAGCGACGTAGCCTGTTAGGCTACCCAAGACGATCCAGAATAAACCATTGGCCAGCGCTGTGGCGAAGACAAATTGCGATTGCAGGCCTTCTAAGGTCGCCACAGCTTGTGCATCTGGGTGCAAAAAGCCAGTAGTTTCTGGATGGGGCGCACCCACAATCCAAGGTGCAGCAATAAATACCAGTGCTACACCCTTAGTAATACCTGGCAAAAAGATTAGGCTTGCAATACCTAAGCCTGTAGCCATAACAGCTAAAAACCACCATGATTGACGACCTTCAATTGCAGCTGCTTCCATACTTGGGATCTCTGGAGAAAGGCCTAGTGCTGGAACCACAAAGAACGTTAGGTAGCCGGCCAAACCCCAAAAAATGCCACTCAGCCAAGAAATGTTCAATTCAGCTTTATCGCGCGCCACAAACATGCAAGCCAACAAGATCATGGTAAAACCAAAGGCTGACAAAACATTAGATAGTATTGTGAAACCCACACGTTCAAACCCATCTGTTGGAGCCCAAGCTTCATCATTGTGGGTGTGTGAATGGCCATCATGGAAGGCAGCAGTCACTTCGGGTTGCGCAATTTCAAACACTTCGGCTGCATAAATAATGGGCGATACATGGAGGGCTTGAACAGCACTCAAAACTAAACCTGCAACCAAGGCTATAGCTAGTGCAGCTATCACCATAGAACGAAACATAAAGTTAACCTAAAACAGGGCTGTCGCCCTTAGTGGCAAGGAAATGCAAAAGAGTGGCGAGTATCGTGGGCTGCATTGTGTGCCACATCCATTGGTGCAAAACCAACACCCATTAGTACCACCATGCCTAAAATTGCAGCAGCGGCCATTTGTACATTGGTGCTCGCTAATACCTGGCTTGGTGCAGTTGTATTAGCCTTGGATGTAACTGTCGTCATTGTCATATATTCCTCCACGTGCTCACCCGCACGATAAAAATTAGTGTTAGCGGGTATTAACCCATAAGTTGTAGGCCGGTCTCCGGGCTAACAAGCAATGCTTGTTTACCGTTGCGGGGGCAGCACAGTTCTTATTTTGACTGTTTCCCGTTAAAGCTAAATTCGTGTAGCCACCTACGGGGCCTACTTTATGCCAAATCGGTTAGACTTTGAAGCCTTAATGCGAGAGGTTTTATTCAACACGCGACTCTTCGCACAGAATTACCCATCAAACCTGCGACCTAACAGGGTAATCGACAGTGTATTTTTACTCAAATGTAACACCAACCACTCGAAAAAGCGTCTCTAGCGATGGTATGATGGTCGGCTAAATGACACACCTATTAATAATGAGATAATTATGACTGCGTTCGGCACACAATTTGTCCCTGAAATGGCTTTAACCACTTTTGACGGCAACAAATGGAGCACTCCAAGTTTAGTGCCAAGCGACAGTATTTCCTTTCACCCTGGGGCCCATGTATTGCATTACGCGAGTACTTGTTTTGAGGGATTAAAGGCGTTTCGTCACCCCAATGGTAGCAATCACATATTCCGCATGGACCAAAATATCGAACGCATGGCACAAAGCAGCCGTTTGTTATCTTTACCAGCAGTAGATACAAGCATGCTTAGAACCATGATCCTTGATTTAGTGAGCCGTTACGCCGATGAAATTCCTGCGTCTCCAGGCACCCTATATTTGCGCCCCACTCACATTGGTACAGAAGCTGCAATTGGCAAAGCAGCAGCGCCTTCGAGCCAATCTATGCTGTATGTATTGGCTTCTCCAGTAGGGGATTATTTTGCTGGAGGTGATGCCACATTGCGCATACTCATCGATGAAGTAGGCATGCGCTGCGCACCACACATGGGCATGGTGAAAGGTGGAGGTAACTATGCCAGTGCCTTACAGATGGTAAATAAGGCGAGGGTTGAGCATAAGGCTGACCAAGTATTATTCTGCCCCGATGGTGATGTACAAGAAACAGCAGCAACCAACTTTATGTTGATTGAAGGTAATGAGCTAGTGACTAAAGCATTAGATTCTACCTTTTTACATGGGGTTACACGAGCATCTGTGCTCACTTTAGCTGCTGAAATGGGCCTNNAGGCACCCTATATTTGCGCCCCACCCACTTAGGTACAGAGGCTGCCATCGGCAAAGCTGCTGCGCCTTCTGCTCACTCTATGCTCTATGTATTGGCTTCACCTGTAGGCGATTATTTTGCTGGCGGTGATGCAACACTGAGGGTGCAGGTGGACCAAAAAGGTACACGCTGCGCACCTCACATGGGAATGGTTAAAACGG